>CAZHVC010000057.1:0-8098 GCA_964535765.1 uncultured Ignavibacteria bacterium
AATTCCGAACCGTCCTCGATATCGTCGTGGATTACTATCCAGTTCTGAAACAATTCGAGAGCGGCGGCGGTGTTGATCGCCTTCTCTTCGGAACCGCCGAAGGCGCGGCAGAAAATCAGCAATATCGAAGGTCTCAATCCCTTGCCGATCCGGCTCGGGTAGTCCTTCATCATTTCGTAGAGACTGCCGATTTCGGGGATTTCATGGCCGCTGGGCAGATTGGCAAAGATGAATTCGTTGACGAGCGATTTATATTTCTGCAAAACTCGTTCGAATTGGGTCATATCGACAATTTTATGCGGCACGACCCAAAAGTCAATCGCTTTTTGCCTTCCTACAAACGGGATTGCTTCGTAATCAAGCAGGATTGGAGATATCCCGCCCGGTTGCACCGGCCGATCCAGACAGAACGGTATCGAGAAGCGTTTTGATTTTCCCCATTTCGAATGGCTTCGCCAACACCGCGTCGAGCCGGCCTTTGGCAGCGGTTTCCTCGTCGATCTGATTCCCCCAACCGGAAATCATGACAACGGGAATTTCGGGTCTGATTTCCTTGCATATCCGGGTCACTTCCCACCCACTCAAACCAGGCATGCCTAAATCGGTTATGATTAGGTCGAAAGGTTGCTGGCGGAAAAGCTCGATCCCGCGGTCGCCGGCGGATGCGGAAGATACCTGATGCCCCATATACTCGAGCATATCGGAAATGACTTCCCTGATATTATCGTCATCGTCGATCAGCAGAATGCGTGCCTTACGCACTTCCCGGACCGCCGGCGGCTGGCTTTCCTCCCGGGCGATTTCCTTGGCCAGCGGGATGGTGATCACGATCGTGGTTCCCACGCCGACTTTGGAGCTGACGTCGATCTCCCCCTTGTGTCGGCCGATCACACCGTAGGCCACCGACATTCCCATACCCGTTCCCTGCTTTCCTTTCGTGGTGAAGAAGGGGAAGAAAATGCGCTTGAGAGTGGCTTCATCCATCCCAATACCGTTATCCTCGATCCGGATCACCGCCTTCTGCTCCCGGCTGAACGCTTCGATATTGATAATTCCACCCTTAGGCAGGGCATCCACCGAATTCAAAATTAGATTGGAAAAGGCCTCGACCAATTCGGATGAGTTTCCCAGAATCGGCAAACTGGATTCGTGCTCGTAGCGCAGTTCGATTACCGTTCCGACCTTCTGGCATTCGTCCTTCCAGCGCGGTCGGGTCATCTCGATCGAATCCTGAACCACCCGCACCAAATCGATCGTCTCGTATCCGCCGCCGGACGATACCCGGGTGAAATTCTGCATTCGCTGAACCGTTTTGGCGCCCGCCAAAGTAACCTTCTCGATTTGCCTCAAATGTTCGGCGATCTGATCGTCTTTGACGAGGCGAAGCAGAAGCTGGGTGCGTCCGAGAATCGTGCCGAGAATGTTGTTGAAATCGTGCGCCACGCCGCCGGCCATTTCGCCTAATGCCCGCAGTTTCTCCGTCATGATAAGCTGTTCCTGCGTATTGGCCAGTTCCTGGTAAGCTTTTTCGAGGCTCTCATACAACTTGGCGTTCTCGATCGCATCGGCCGTCTGGCGGGCGAATATGGTCAGTATATCGAGATCCTCCTGTTTGAAAACCTTGCACCGATACGAACGCAGGGTGATGACTCCGATAACCTCACCCGACCAGGTCAAAGGCGCGCAGATCAAAGATTCGGGATCATCGGGAGTGCCGGGAACCTGTATGGCCCGCGGATCGACATGGCTTTGATTCGATATCAGCCCGATCCCCGACTTGGCTACCAGCCCGGTCAGCCCCTCGCCGATTTTCAAGCGCACCCTGGCAATCTGCTCGGAATGCTTGGGGTCGATTGTTACCAGCGGAGACAGGATACCGCTTTTCTTATCGAGAATGAAAATCGAGCCGCCGTCCGCCCCCACTATATCCATCGAAAGCTGAACCGCTTTCTCCAGCACCTCCTTATAATTCAGAGAGGAGTAGATAGCGGTCGCCAGTTCAAGCAACGCGGCCAATTTGGCGTTAGAATCTCTACCCATGGCCTCTTTCAGCGCCAGCTTGAGCGAAAGCGCCGTCTGCTCCGTGATCAAGGCCGCCTTGTCAAACGTATTCGTCGTATAATCCGGCGGCGTTTTCTCCCATGCCCAAACAAGAAAGCCACAACCATACGATTCAATGTCACAGGGAACGACCAGCACTTTGCGGCAACCGAGTCTTTTGCGTAAAAAAGCGACCGGAGAAAAATCATCCTTATCGAAAGTGAGCGGTATGCCGTCGGCCTCACGCCGTATCTTATCGCTTAGGCAGTACTCCCGGGCGGCCGCCCCGATTTCGCTCAGCAATTCTTCGACCTTCAGATTATCGGGCTTCTTATTGATGAACAACTGACCATTGCCGAAGTCGGGATCGAATATGACCAGCGCAAAATAGTCAGCCGCCAGAATCCGAAGCGCTCTGGTGGCTACCGCATTGAATATGGAACCGACCGTATCCTTATTTGACATGGCTGTATTCCACCCCATAGGAGCTGATTTTGCCGATCAGGGTATTGAAACGCTGCAAATCGGAAGCGTCGTTTTTCAGACAGAAGAATTCGCCCTCCGCGGTTTCGTATCCGCCTGCTCGTGAACTGTCCGAAGTCACCTTTATGATCGGCAATTCCCGAAATTCGGCCTGCAATCGCTTAAGCAGGCTCGAGGTCTCAACGCCCGGCGTATCGATATCGACTATCACCGCCCGGATCGATTTTGCCGCTGTCAGTCGCTTAAGGCTCTTGATATCCTCGACCATCTCGCCGCGGTGTCCCGATTCGGCGATCAGATTCAAGATTCTTTCGCCGAATGGCCCGGCTCCGCTTAAGACTGCGAAATCAAGCCCGCCTGCGTATCGTTGTTCGATCATTCGCGGCAGGGTGATATGGAAGGTCGTTCCCCTGCCGGGGCTGCTTTCCACGGTTATTTCCCCGTTATGCCCCTTGACAATCGCATAGGCCATCGTCAAGCCGAGTCCGGTGCCGTTGCGGCCTTTGGTCGTGAAAAACGGATCGAATATTCTTTTGACGACTTGAGGTTCCATCCCTGACCCGTCGTCCGAGACGGATATTTTTATTTTATCATCGATTGTTTCCGCGATAACGTCTATTTTTCCCTTTTCTCCGATTGCATCCATGGCGTTCAAGATAAGGTTGCTGAATACCTCGATCATCTGTGCCCGATCACCTTGTACTTGCAGTTCGCCGCTGAATTTCGTCGAAATCTCGATCGACTTGTGGCTGGCAGGTCCCTCCCAGCGCGCCTGGGCCATCTCAATCGAATCGTTGATGATCTCTTCGAGATTGATCGTCGCATGGACCGCCTCGCTTTTATTCTTGGCGAATTCGTTGATCCGCGACAGAATATTGACGCCGTCGGTGGCCGATTTCTCGATCACTTTGAGTCCCTTGAGCAACGTTTCCTCGGGAAGCCCGCCTTTTTCCGTCAGGTTATGGCGGAGAAGCTGCGCCCGGCCGACCACGGCGGCCAGGATGTTCTTGAAATCGTGGGCGATACCGGCGGCCACCTCGCCAAGAGCTTTCAACCTTTCGGCCTGGATCAATTTTTCCTGAGCGTCGTTCAGCCTTACATAGGCGTCTTTTATCTCGCTATAGAGTTGAGCGTTATTGAGCGCTATTTCCAGATGCGCCGATACGTCCCTGAGCAGATCTTTATCCTGCCCGCTGAATCCCTCGGTTCTCGTATTTCCGGCAACCAGAAATCCTTTGATAGCGTTTCTCTGTCTTATCGGGCAGATCGCCAGGTAATTTATCCCCCGTGACAGAAGGTAATCCCGGGTTTCGATTGCAGACTCAAGACTCCCCACCGGCACGAACAGCGATTCGCCGGATGCCAGCGATTTCTCGAATTCGAGCCTTAGACTGGCGAAATCGAGAACGTTTTCATTTCGGCCCGAACCGTCTCCTTTAATCATATATTCCGAATGTACCGAATACCCCGTATCGTTCTTGATAACGAGAGCCGACATCCGAAAATTGGTCAATTCCGACAACGTTTTGGCGATCCGGTGGAAAAGCTCGTCGATTTCGAGCGTGGCGGAAATCGCCTGATAAAACCGATCGACCAGCGCCAGCCGATTGGCTTTTTCGAGAATCCCGCGATAAAGTTTGATATTGCTGATCGCCACCGCCAGAAATTCGGCAAACGTCTGTATCGTCGAAATGTCGATCGAGGAAAACGAATTCAAGCGGCGGTCGTTCAAATCGAGAACACCGAAAAAGTCGTAACCGGCGATCAACGGCAGACAGAACCTCGATCTAATTCCGGCAATAGAATCTTCCTCTTGGACCGTTCTCTTGTCATCGGCGAGCATATTCGTCATCTGCAGGGCGGTTTTCCCTATCAGTCCTTCGCCTATCCCAAAACAGGTTCCCGGCTCGTAACCGTCGCCGTAACGGCAGCTCTGTCTGGCCAGACTCAAGGCTCCGTTTTCGCTGGGCACGAATACCGCTGCATGGTCGAATCCGAACCCTTCCGTCAGTCCTTTCACCGCTTCGTCGAGCAACTGGGATTCGTCCAGCATCCCCGAAAGTTTTTTCACCAGCCCATTGATCAGGGCAAGCTTCTGCGACCTTTCTTTTTCGAGCTGTTTCAGTTTGATTCTCTCGAAAGCCGCCGCCACCTGATCGGCAATCGACGCCAGCAGATCCTCCTCGCGTTTGCCGAAAGCATATTTCCGATCCGATTCCACATCGAGAACACCGACCACGGTGCCGTTCAGGATCACCGGCACGGCAAGCTCCGAGGCCGTATTGCCGGTGGATACGACAAACCGCTCGTCTTTGCTCACGTCTCCCACATTTATGATTTTGCCCGCCGCCGCGGCGGATCCGGTGATCCCTTCCTTGCCTATCGCCAGTCTCTTCCCGAATATGTTAGCGGGATAGCCGCCGGTCACCGAGGTCAAGCAAAGTTCGTCCGTATCGAAATCACGCGTGAAAAACGAACAGGTCGAAAACTTGAAATTGTCCGAAATCGCCTTAAGCACTTTCTCGAAAAACGGAATCAGATCGAGATCGGAATTCAGCGCCTGTCCCACCTCGAACATGGTCTTGATTTGGGCGACTTTGTCGGTGACCATCAGGTAAAGCCTGGCGTTGGCGATTGCCGCCGCCGCCTGAGCCACCAGCGCCGCGCAAAGATCGACCACTTCATTGTCCAAGCGGGCGCGCTCGGCCGATCTCTGTTCCACCATGATCAGGATTCCGGCCAATTTTCCGGCATGCTTCAACGGCGCTATCAACGTCTTGGCGCTCCCCTTGATTTTCAACAACGAAGCGTCCTTATCCGGAATTCCGGCGATATCATCGGCCTCCAGCAGAGTCGGCGTGCCCATCATCACGATTTCCTGCAACCAGGTCATGCCATCGACTCTTAACAACCGCTCCTCGGCGCTGAATATCTCGCCTCCCCGTTCGGAATAATACGCTTGCACATACATATCGCTGGCCGAATCCGAATTCAACATGACATAGCTGAAACTACAGCCGAACGCCCCTCCGAGATGCGTCACCAAAACTCGGCAGACCTCGTCGAGTTCAAGCGACGACGATATGGCCAGCGAAGTGTTGACTAACATCGCGTTTTTCTTATTCTCTTTTTCGATCAACCGTTCTTTATGGTGATTTTCGTAAAACCAGCCGGCCGCGATCCCGATGAAATCGAGCTTCGGGAAATAGATCTCGCGGTTCGCCGGAATGCGCTTGTGGGCGAAAATAAGGATTCCGGCGAACTGACGATTGGGAATCAACGGCACCAGCCAAGCGGCGCTGTATTCTTTGAACATCGCCGCCACCGGCGACGGCAGTTGCCTGGGGTCATCAAAAAACCGCGGCACTTCATGGCGGGACAATTCCTTTGCCAGACTCCCCGGTTCCATCGACAACCGATCGGGCGGCTCATACTGGAGATTGTGGAAACCTTTCAAAGCCAGCTTGCCGTGTTGATCCATAACGAACGCCGCCGCGGCGTCGAACCCGAGATGTTCGCAGGCAAGGCCCAAAAGATGGCAGTAGCCGGCGACGAATGTCTTGTCCTCGCCTATATTATCTTTGATAAGCTGGAAAAGATGTATTACTCCAGTGCCTATTCCGCTGGTGGTCCCGGGCCTGAACTCGATGCCGATCATGTCGGTCGAATTGCCGAACTCGTTTTCTCTTCCCGCCGGTTTACGCCACCGATCGAAAATCCAGTGGGCGGCGAAATACAGAGCTGCACCTAGAATCGTCCCGAGCCACAGATAGGTCAAATCGGCTTGCCGCGGGCCCGTGCCCGAATGAAAGGCGAGACCGTCAAAAATCAAACAGACAAAACCGGTTGCGCATATCGGGATTGTCCTTATCAAAAACCGAACCACGCGCCTTATCGAAACTTCCCCTCCATTAAGCATAAAAGATTAAACCCTGGTTTTTCTGTCGATAATTCTTTTTGCCTCGGAGTATTGATCGGAAACCTTATGGATTTTTCGGGCGCTCTTGGCAATCAAATCAAGATACCGGTCGAGCTCTGCTTTTTCGATCGTTTCCCTGTTCTTTATATACTCGCACGATGCCATGATTCCGGCCAGGGCGCCGTTGACGCGGCTGGGAAATTCCCGCCAGGCTTCCAGAACGTCTTTTGAATCGCCGCCGATACGATTGTGCGGCAAAGCAGCTTGCGAAGTTGCAGCCGTCGCCTCTCCCCGTCTGGCGGATTCCAGTTTCCATAGATAAAGTGAGATGGCCGTCGTCAGCAGCGAGGCATAAATCAATTCCTGCTGGCCGAGAGTGTGGCGGTCCGTTTGGCGATTTTCGCCGATCGTTATGACTCCGATTACCCTATCATCGACCGTCAGCGGCAGGATCAGACATTGATTGATGCCCGACGGCAGCAACAACCTCTTTTCGACATCCGGAATTTTCACCGACCTATCCCAATCGTTGATGAGCAAAGGTCGTCCGGATTCCATGACCCGTCGGTGAGTCTCCAACCCCGAAAGCGGCAAAACGGCAATGCTTTTTTCATCCCACTCGAGCCGCCGCCGCTGATACAACGCAGCCGTAACCAACCTGTCGTTGACTTTGTCGAGCACCATTATCCTGGCAAATGTGGCCGGCGTCTTCTCGGCAATAATTTTGGCCAGCTCCTTCAGCGGATTGAGGTCGTTCTTGCTTTTGGCTATCGTCTCGAGTGAGTACTTGACGGCCCCTATCCTATCGAGAGTATCCGCATTCACCGCATTCAATTTTTCCCTCAGGATTATTCCCGAAAGCACGGCCACCGCCGCCTCTATCGCCAGCGAATCGTTGATCCCAAAAGTATGTTGGCCTTTCAGGGCGACTCCGATGGCCCCGAGCGTCTCCCCTGAAATCGTGATCGGCGCATAATAAGCGCTTCCCCTCGGAACCTCCTTGAATTCGGCAGGCAGCAGTTCGGCGTCCCGCGGCAGCATGAGACTGCGTCGGGTCGATAAAACCCATCTGACCGGCAGATAGCGGTCGGCCTCGAAATGCCCTTTTTCGATTATCAAGCGCCCGCCGGACTGCAGATTGAAATCAAGTTGCTGGATTGGCCCGTTCCCCTCGAGAAAGATGCTGAGAGTATCGAATCTAATAAACCCTTTCAGCAGCCGGGCCAGACGAATCGCCTGGGTGTTGAAATTGTCGTCGGCCCTCGATGACTTCAATATGACCGCCATGAAATCCCGCAACGACGTCAACGATACCATGGAACGCATCAATCCGTCCCGATAAAACGTAATCCCCAAATTGGCGGCGACCACCTCGATCGTCCTGATCTCCTCCTGGGAGAAGACCCGGGGATGATTCGTGAAAAAGGTCAGCACGCCGATCCGGCGCGCCCCAAAATCGATGGGCAACGAGATTATCTCGACGGCCGGACCGGCGGTTGTTTCATAGACGATCCCGTCATCGAGGCCGGTCTCCCGGTCGAGCTGGAATATCTCCCCTTTTTTGTAAACGGCGCTGATCATACTATCGGCAAAGGCAAGCGCCTTGCGCGTCTTCTCGGCCAACCCTACCGACGAATACAGCTCAATTTTATTGGC
>CAZHVC010000058.1:0-8037 GCA_964535765.1 uncultured Ignavibacteria bacterium
TATGATCGAGATCGAATGTGGCCAGATCAATGCGCATGCGACTAATATGGCGATGGTCCCGCTTATGTCAACCGCCGAGTGTCGAACAAAAATAGATTATAAATTGACAGAGACAAAAGACGATAATATGATTGAAATATCCATGGATTGCGGGCAAAGGGAGAATTATAAATGCACCCCCTTCTCCATGATATTGTTATTTGATAAAAGGGATTTCCGGCCGGAGGATAGCGCCAAGTATGGATGAAAATCAGGGCGAAAAATCGGAATTGGAACCGATTGCGGGGAAGACCACCCTGGGCAACCTACTGAAAAAAGTGATAGCCTATCTGCGCGGGCAGACATTGAGGCTTAGGGTCAAGACAACCGGACCGGTGAAGCAATTCGGCAGAATAAAAATCGCCAGGCAAAACGGATATATCGAAATAGGTGCCCGCTCGGCCATCTGGCCGGGGGTCAAAATTGTAGCCACCTCAGTATTCAAAAATAAAACGGCCACGGTGAAAATAGGCCGCCGCTGCAATCTGGGAGACAATCTGCAGATCCACTGCGCCGATTCCGTTACATTAGGCGATAATGTCGGTATCGCCTGGGATGTGATTATAATGGACCATAATTATCACTCCATATCGAGATTCGCCGAGGGAAAACACGACCGGGAGGCCGACCTCGACCCCCGACCGGTGGTCATCGGCAATCGAGTTTGGCTGGGTATAAGAACGATCGTTCTGAAAGGTGTTCATATCGGCGACGGCAGCGTTATCGGGGCGGGTTCGGTGGTTACCAGAGATATTCCGCCGAACACGCTGGCCGCCGGCAATCCGGCGAAACCGATCAAGGTCATTCAATACGCCGATCATAAAAGCAAATAAGGCACGCCTCGGTTTCAATGAATCAAAATGACAAGATAAAAGTGTTGCATGTGTCAATCGGGCTGAGCACCGGCGGCCTGGAAAGAGTCATCACGATTTTGACTACAAGAATGGACAAGAATCTCTTCTCGGTCGGTTCGCTCTGCCTCAAATATGTCGGTGAATTCGGCGAATATCTTCGAAAAAACGGTTACACTGTGGAGACCTTTCCGCAGAATCCCAACCGTTTCGATATCCGAGACCCCTGGCGTCTTTCGCGCTATTTGAAAAAAAGGAATGTCGATGTCGTTCATGCTCATTCTGGCGCATTCTTCATGAGCGTCGCCGCCGCCCGCTTGGCCGGAATTCCGGCGGTCTTTTACACCGACCATGGCCGTCCCCAGATCGAGGGGACAAAAAGGGTGATCGAGGAAGCCGTAACCGCCCGGTTTGTTGACCGGGTGGTCGCCGTTTCCAAAGAGCTAAAGCAACATCTGATAACCAAAACCCATTTCCCGGCCGGAAAAATCGATGTAATCGTGAACGGGATTGACACCGACGTCTTTCGGCCGCGGCCCAAACCCCAAGAACTGCTTGTCGAATTCCGCCTGCCTGAGAAAGCGAAAATCGTTGGATCGACCGGGCGCTTTTCCCGCGAAAAGGGATATCATGTCCTCATCGATTCGTTCCGTCAGGTCATCGATAGAATCCCCTACACCTTTCTGTTGTTGGTCGGCGACGGCCCCCAAAGAAAAGATCTGGAAAAGCAGTCCGAGGCGACCGGCTGCAAAAACAGGATCATTTTCACGGGAGTGCGAAACGATATCCCGGAATTGCTGAACATATTCGATATTTTCGTCCTGCCGTCGATCTACGAAGGGACTTCGATGTCGCTATTGGAGGCGATGGCCTCGGCAAAGCCGCCGGTGGCCACCAGAGTCGGCGGCAACCTATCCATAATCAACCATCAGGAAAGCGGACTGCTGGTGCCATCGGAAAACCCGGCCGCGCTGGCGGAGGCCATTATCGAACTGCTGTCCGACGCTGGTAAGCGGGCAGCGTTCGGCAAGGCTGCGGAAAAAAAGATCAAAACGGAATACAGTCAGGAAAATATGGTGAGGAAATACTCGGAATTGTATTTAAGCGTATTGCAAAAGAAAAAGCGGTTCCTCGACACCCGACCGCCCTGGTCAAATTGAGTCGAGGCGGCCGAGGTCATGGGACGGCTGTCCGGGCAATGCCTCACGATCCCGAACAAAAGGATGATCCATTCTTTTTTCAATAAGCGGAACGGAAGTACAGGAAATTGCAGTTTGCAATATGGCAGCCGGAACTCATGAAACCGTTGCCCGAAATGACCCGTATCGAACCGCCGATTGAGACGATGGAATATCGGAGGTCGGCCGATCGATTCGGCGGGGGCGAAACAAACCGAAACGCAGGCGGGGCCTTGAAGGCATCGATTTTCTTAAGGATGGGCTAATGAACCCTTGGATAGCTCGCAATCTTATATACCGTCCGGTCCAGGCGATCAGAGGCGAAAAGATAGATGAATATATGGCCGCAGTGCGGGCTTTCAACTCCCTGCCGTATTCCCAAATGAGGGAAATTCAATGGTTCAGGCTCGTCCGACTGATCGAATTCGCCTATAATAATAATCCGTATTACCGCGAACTTTACGATAAACACGGAGTTGATCCGAGAAAGATTTCCGGTTTCGAGGATTTCGCTAAACTTCCTTTTCTGCTCAAAAGCGAGATCAAGGAAAAACACGAACGGATGATATCGGCGGGCAAGTGGCGTCTTTCCCAGCGCAAAACATCCGGTTCTACCGGCACGCCGCTTAAGTTCGTCAAAGATATCGAAGCCCTCGCCTATATGAACGCGGTGATGCACGATGTTTATAGTTGGCACGGGATCAAAATCGGCGACCGGCAGGCCCGTATCTGGGCTATCCCCAACGAGCCGCGCCGGAAAATTCTGATCTTCTTCAAGGATTTGCTGCAGAACCGAACCCGTTTGAATTCATTCGACGTTTCCGATGACACGAGCCGCAAGTTTTATCGGAAACTGCTGCGGTTCAAGCCGGCTTTCCTGTATGGAGTCCCGAGTTACATTCTGGATTTCGGTAGGCGTTTGAAACGGCTGGGATTGAATCCGGCCGCCTGCGGTTTCAAAGTCATAATCGTAACCGGCGAAATTCTCTACAAGGAGCAAGCCGAGGAAATCAAGGAACTGTTCGAATCCCCCCTGGCCAATGAATACGGCACCACCGAGTGCGGGATAATCGCTTTCTCCTGCACCAAAGGAAACCTTCACCTGATGAATCACAACTTGTATGTCGAGATAATCGATCCGCGGACAGGGCGCGAGGTGAGCGAAGGGGAGACCGGCGAAATCGTATTGACCGAGCTGCACGCTTTTTCGATGCCGTTCATCCGTTATCGGCTCGGCGACAGGGCCGTGCGCCGCCCGGGCAAATGCGAATGCGGACTCGAATTGCCGATGCTGGCCCATGTCGAGGGGCGCCTCGAAGACATGATCACCACGCCCGAGGGGAAAAAGGTCGCCGGCGGGATGCTCTACTATACGTTGGTGAAAGGAATACAGCAGTTCAAGGCCTATCAGAGAGCGATCGACCGGTTGGAAATCCTGATTGTCCGCGCCCCCGACTTTTCGGACAAGATACTCTCCGACCTGTATAGCCAATGGCGCCGCTATTTGGGCGAGAAAATGAAAATCGAAGTCAAATTCGTCGACAGCATTCCCCCTGACCGCAGCGGCAAATTCCGCTATTTCGTCCCGGAAATCGAGCTTGATTACGTGGCTCGATCGGCGAATCAGGAAAAACAGAACGGAACCCGCCCATAAAATTTCCGCCGGGGTTTCGGCCGGGGAAATAAATCAAACTGAACGCGGGGGTGAAAAAAAATACTGCTCAAATATAGCGCAAATTCAATTTCAATGTCCAAAAAATAACAATGGCAGAAGACGGGATGGTCCATGATTGCGTTACAATCGATTGCCGGATATAAATATATGAGCATGCAGAAAACCCTTTTTGCCGGCATTGATTTAGCTCTATAATAAAATGCCGAAATGCAATTAAAGGGCGACTTTTAGCCCGAGCAGGATCGAAAGGAGAATAAAGATGTTTGCCAGATCCCTGATCGTAATAATAATCATGAGCTGCCTGGTCTTCTGGATCGGCTCGGCCGACGCCGCAACATATTACGTCAAGCCCAACGGCAACGATAACGCCAACGGATTGACCTGGGCCAACGCCTGGAGCTCGCTGAATAAAGTGAACACTTCAGTGGGCAGGGGCGATACTGTATTTTTCGGTACCGGAATCTGGCGCGGGGAATTGATAATACAGCCCGGTTACGCGAACGATCGCACGGTTTACGCTTGCTCCGCCTATGCCTTGACCAACGGCAGCGGGCAGTACCATTTCGCCAAGATTTACGGCAGCCAACCGGTGACCAACTGGATCCAGCATTCGGGCAATATCTACAAAGCCCGCTACACCGCCTGCGATGGTGGTCTTTTGTGTCAGGGAGATTCTTTGTTCTGGCTGCAAAGCGGTATATCTGCATTGACGCAGCCCGGCCGTTTCTATGTCGCCGGTGATACTATCTATGCCTATGTCTATAACATCGGCGGTCAGGGTTACGATCCGGACAACTATGCCATGGAGGCGGCCGCCGCGCCGATAATCTGGGTCTTGTCAGGCCACGGTCATTCGGAGAGCGCCGATTATGTCACGTTATGGGGTCTGGAGCTTAAATATGCGGCCGTTCAGATTATCAGGTTGGAGAACCCGCTGCCGACCCATTTTTACATCGATCACTGCAAATTATCTCATATCGCCTCGCTCGATTTTCTCACCAACAATCCGACTTGTATCTACACCGCCAATCAAGACCCCGATTACTCATCTTACAGCCGGGCGTTGGCTTGTTCAATCGGCTTTTCTATCTGTCACGGCGGCGCCGACCACGGCACGGGCATAACCTTATATTGCGCTCAAAATTTCACCGTCGATTCCTGCACGTTTTTCGGCTACTTTTCGGCCAATTGCATAAATTTCAAGCGCTCGGTGAAATATTCGGTCGTAAAAAATTCCTTTTTCAATCCCACGAACGCCCAGGTGGCCATTGAATTCAAAGCCGACGCTCAGTACGACAGCGCCTATTTCAACGTAGCCATGGGCAATATCAACAACGGGTTCATCGCCTATAGCGAATTCCCGTCCTCTTACCCAAACAGCAATTATCTATACTGTTTGTTCAATACGGTTGTCGGAGACATCCCTCTGATAGGCGCCTACACCGCCCGCTGCGATGGACACAAGGCCTATGACACTTTCACGAAATATAACGTTTATTATTTGAGCAGCGTCGGCTCTTATTCACACCGACTCTTGGAGTGCGAATCCGACCCCATTTACCGGGTTACTATCGATTCCAATCTGTATTGCCTAGTCGATTCCACCAGATTCTATATCGGATCCAGTCGATACAACCTGACATCCTGGCGAAACACCTTTCATTACGATACCAGAACCACGTTGGTCAACTCGCTGGCCGCTCTCAATTTCGTCAATTACCCCTATGACCTGCACCGAAACATAAGCGTGCCGGAGGTGTCGGGGATCACCATCGGCGGCGTTCAGTGCAGCCGTTATGGAGCGTTTCAAGGGCCGGTCGCACCGGATACCACACCGCCGGTGATCAGTTCTGTCTCGACCAGCGGCGTCAATTACAACGGCGCGACGATCCTCTGGGGCACTAACGAACCGGCCAATTCCACCGTGAATTACGGGTTGACCACGGCCTACGGCCAGTCCGCCAGCGACGCCGCCTATGTTTACGCCCACCAAGTCACCCTGAACGGCCTTCTGCCGGATACGATTTATCATTTCCGGGTCCGCTCCAGAGACGGAGCCGGTAATGAATCGGTAAGCGGCGATTACAGCTTCCGAACGGACACCGTAACCACCTACCAAAATCTGGCGCTGGGGATCACTCCCACGGTCAGCAGCACCTACAGCGGCTATACGATCGGGCCGATAAACAACGGCGTGATCGCCCCGCGGGGAGGCGCCGCCACTACCTGGGCTTCGACATCGAACCTGACCATCCCTCATTGGGTGGAATTCAATTTCGGTTCGGCCAGACAGCTGTCGAGCGTGCGCATCTATTGGGCCTGGAACAATACGTCATCGAGCTGGATGTGTTCCCGGCAATATCACTTGCAGTATTGGAACAACTCGACCTCGTCGTTCGAAAATATAACGACGGTCAACAACGCCGTCGCCGAATCGGTGACGACCACCACCTTCGAACCGAGGGTGACGACGCGATTCAGATATTACCAGCCGGCGGGAATGGGACCGGCGACTTACCCCTCGGTGGTCTGGCTTACGGAACTGGAGATATACGGCATCGTCGCCCCGCAAGACACGATTCCTCCGGCTCCGGTGCGCAATTTCGAGGCCCGTCCCGGCGGTGATCGTGGTTCGATCGATTTGTTCTGGGAGGCTCCCGGGGGCGATGACACGGTCGGTCAGGCCGCGGCTTACATAATACGCTACATGGCCGATACCGGCCAACCATTCGACTGGGATCAAGCGATGGCAGCGGCCGATCCGCCGCTGCCGGAAATCGCCGGAACGCCGCAAACGTTCACTATCGGCGGCCTTGACCCGGGGATGGTTTATCAAGTCGCCGTTCGGGCGATCGACGACATGGGGAATTTATCGCCTTTAAGCGAAATCGCCGATACTTTCGCCTGCGGCATCGCTCCCCCGTCGCCGGTTCAAACCGAGGTCGATTCGGTCGCTCAATCCGTCATTATAACGGCCAGCCGGGTTGAATCTTATCTTTCCCTTTACTATGAGTTTGTCCTCGACTCTCTGGCCGCATTTCCTACCCCCGAATTAAGACAGGATTTCGCGGCGGATTCGTTGCCGACGGCGATTTATACGGGGTTGTCGCCCGGAAGGGTTTATTTCTGGCGCTGCCGCGCCAGATCGAACCAGACCGCCGATTCCAGCTCATGGTCACAAACCGTGAGCTTCTCGCTTGATCAGGGACCGATAGCGCCGCCACTGTTGACGCAAGCCAATTGCCTTTATCCGGGGACAGGCGAGACGGTGATCACCCCCAGGCCGACTTTCTCCGTGAATTATCCCGACGATGTATTCGAAGTCTATATTCAAATCGATAATGAAGATTCTTTCGACCAGCCGATAGAGTCGGGTCCGCTGATCGTGGCCGATTCCCAGATCATTCGCTGGAGGGTGCCGGACGATCTGCAGGATCGGCAGACCTACTATTGGCGGGTAAGTTCCGATAATGCCAGCTGGTCAGCTCCGGTGCAGTTTGCCACCGAGTTCGCCGTGCATGCCTATCCCAATCCATTCAGGCCGGCAGCCGGTCATTCGGGAATCATTTTCACCGCATTGCCCGAAAACGCCGGTATCACGATTACCACGATCTCCGGCAATCCGATCAAAACCGCCTCGCCCGTAGGTCCGGGTGAATGGATCTGGGATGTCAAAGACAATCACAGCGAAGATATCGCCGCGGGGGTATATTTGTATTCCATAAATTTCGCCGGCGGATCGGCCAGCGGGAAACTGGTTATCATCAAGTAGTCGATTCCATTTCTCGAGTCGTAAGATTTCATGATGCTAAAAGGAACAGGAAGAGGAACCGCCGGCCTGACCTTCATTCCGCCGCGGGATCTTCTCATGTGTCAAAATGCAAATCCGGCGAAAACCCGATACATCCTTTCCGCCTGGAGATTGTCTTGAATCAGAGGCAGATTCAGCCTCACGATGAGACAAGAATCGGGACCTTCGGGAGTCAAATGACCTATCGGATGATTTTCCTCTTGAACTCACAGTTGAAAATAATGGCTTGAAAAAGCCGCCGCCTTTCCGATAAAATAAAAGTATGATTAAAGGTTTCATTGCGGCCGTATTCGGGATTTTACTGTTTTTTGCATGCGACGGCCACAAACCATCGGCGCCGACACCGCGCCCGATCGCAATAATCTCCCCGGCGAACAACGCCGTCGTTTCCGATACCGTTTTGGTCACGGCTTCCCCGGGCTCCGGATATGTATTCGACAGCCTGCTTTTCTATGTGGACAGCAATCTTGTTTTCGTCGATAC
>CAZHVC010000059.1:0-8015 GCA_964535765.1 uncultured Ignavibacteria bacterium
GCTCAAAAGCCCCCGGCCCTGCTGCTTGAGCTGGCGATAGAAAAACAGGTGCCGGTGCTGCAAACGAATCTGACAACCACCGAATTCATTATCAGGCTCAGCAACTATCTCGATAACCTTTTTGCTCCCCGCACCACGATTCATGGATCCCTGGTCGATGTTTACGGCGTCGGCCTGCTTTATACCGGAAAGTCCGGGGTCGGTAAGTCGGAGTGCGCCCTTGATCTGGTGGAGCGGGGTCACAGGTTGGTGGCCGACGATGTGGTCACGATAATCAAAAAGGCGCCCGACGTAATCATAGGGCATGCCGACGAAAGACTCGGTCATCATATGGAAATCCGGGGCCTGGGAATCGTCAATATCGAAAAACTTTTCGGTATTCGCTCGATCCGCATGCAAAAAAGAATCGAAGTCGAAGTCCGGCTCGAATTATGGGACAACCGAGTGGAATACGACCGCCTCGGGATCGAGGAAAATTACACCACGATTCTGGGGGTCGAGATACCGGTCGTCACCATCCCCCTGTCGCCGGGCAAAAATATCACGGTGATTTCCGAAGTGATAAGCATGAATCATATGTTGAAAGTCTACGGCGAAAATTCCGCCGAAAAATTCGTCCAGCGTCTCTCCGAAGAAATAACCAGACGTAAACTCACCAATCAATATCTGCAGTCGGATCTGGAGTAGTGGGCCGCTACGGGGTGATTTATCTCCGCATAAAAGGCAACTTTCCCGATAATCGGCCGAATATGTATATGAAATATATAAGGGTAATCGAAAATGAGGAATTGGCCTGATGCGTGATGTATCGATCGAAATAAAAGTCGGCACGGTGGTGATTCTCGCCATAGTGATCTTAATCTACAGCGTAATCTGGGTTAAGGAATACAAATTCAATGTCGAACATTATGAATACACTTGCCTTTTTCCGGAAATCGGCTCGCTGGATATCGGTGATCCGGTGAGGGTGCTTGGTGTTCAGAAAGGCGAGGTCAAGGATATCGCAATCAGCGGCAACAACGTGGCCGTAAAATTCTCGCTGGAGTCGGATGTGAGGTTAAAAGAGGACGCCCGGTTTCTGGTGATGAACGTGGGGCTGATGGGTGAGCGTTTCATCGCCGTCTGGCCGGGGGAGGCCGAGGCGGAACGCAACTTGAACGTTCCGGGATACGGCCGCTACGACACCGGAATCCCGGAGGTCATGGGGATGATGGGGCTGGCGATAGATGAATTGCGCCGGCTCATCTTCGATATCGAGGGGATTTTCGGCAAGCCCGGCAAGGGGCAGCAAATTAAAGACATTATCGACAAGCTCGACCGGGTCTCGACGAGAATCGAGGAAATAGCCGCAGCCAATCAGAACGACCTTAATAGAGCCGTCGCCGATTTCAGCTATTCCGCCGGTCGATTGCGCGAATTCATCGATTCCAATTCGGTCCCCATACAGACCACTCTGGACAACCTCGCCGAGGCCTCGGCCAAGGCCAACAGCACCTTGGCCAATCTCGACACGATTTCCGGAAAATTGCACGATATAATCGCCGCCATGAACGAGGGCCGGGGCACGCTCGGCAAGACCCTGGCCGATGACTCGCTGTATTACGATCTGCGCCGGACGTTGACGAACCTCGATTCGCTGGTCACCGATTTCAAGGCCCACCCCAAAAAATATATCAGCATAAGTATATTCTGATGATCTATTTCTGCTTCGGGATTCATAATCACCAGCCAGTGGGCAATTTCGATTCGGTGATGGAGATGGCTTACCGCCGCTGCTATTGGCCGTTTTTGAGGTTGCTGGAGAGATTTCCGGATATCAAGGTTACCCTGCACAACACCGGCATCCTCTGGCGGTACTTCGAACAAGCGGGAAACGAATATCACGAGCTGACCAAAAAATTGATAGCCCGGGGACAACTCGAACTCCTCGGCGGCGGCTTCTACGAACCGATACTGCCGGCGATACGGGATGATCATAAAAAGGCGCAAATCAAGATGCTTTCCGACTACATCCATGATCATTTCAAGCTCGGGCCGCGCGGCATGTGGATCGCCGAACGGGTCTGGGAACCGCAGCTCGCCTCGATCATCGCCGATTGCGGCCTCGAATATTCGATACTCGACGATACCCATTTCCGCTGGGCCGGCCTGCGCCCCGATCAATTGAACGGCTATTTTCTCACCGAGGATCAAAACCGCCTATTGGCCTTGTTTCCGATCTCCAAAAAGCTACGCTACCTGATCCCGTTCGGCCCGGTCGATGACATAATCGAATATCTGAAACATCAAGCGGAAGAAAGGCCGGGCAGCCTGACAATCTACGCCGACGACGGCGAGAAATTCGGAATCTGGCCCGATACTTATCGCCTTTGCTATGAGGAAAACTGGCTGGAAAGATTTTTCGAAGCTCTCTGCCGCAACGCCGATTGGTTGAAACCGATATCTTTCGGACAGGCGCTCGACCTGACCGAACCGGCCGGCCGAGTTTATCTTCCGACGGCATCCTATGCCGAAATGGGACAATGGTCGTTGCCGGCGGAGGGATTCCGCCATTACGAGGAGCTCGAAAAAACTCTCAAAGACGCCGATCTTTTCGAAAGGCTCGGTTACTTGGTGCGCGGCGGGACTTGGCGCAATTTCATGACGAAGTATCCCGAAGCCAACAACATGAACAAAAAAATGTATCGCGTTTCCGCCAAAATCGATTCGCTTGAAAAAAGGGCGGCCGCCGAAAACCGGAAATCGCTGAACAAGGCCAAAGATCTCCTATTTCAAGCTCAATGCAACTGCCCATACTGGCACGGTGTTTTCGGCGGACTCTATTTGAATCATCTTCGCTACGCCACCTACAAAAGACTGCTCGAGGCCGAATCGATCTGCGACAGGCTGGAACCGACGATCCGAAGCGGCAGAATCGAAACAACCGATTTCGACGGCGACGGCTTTCCGGAAATATTGCTCGAATCGACGCTTACATCCGCCTATTTCGCGCCCCGGCTGGGCGGGGCCATGTTCGAACTCGATCTCAAGGATAGGTCGTTAAACGTGATCGACACCATGACCAGGCGGCCGGAGGGATATCACTACAAGTTGAGTCAGGCTCAAGATAGCCGGTCGGCGACGGGAAAAACGATCCATGATCGGGTGGAAGTCAAGGAAAGCGGTCTGGAAAAATATCTCATATACGATAAATATCGACGTCTGTCATTTATCGACCATTTTTTCCCGCTCGCCTCGAGGTTCGCCGATTTCGCCGAGGGGAATATTCCCGAACTCGGCGACTTTGTGGAAGAGCCATACACTTTCGAAAGTTCGAAAACGGCGGCGAAACTGAATCTGCTGTTGACCCGGGTCGGACAGATCGAAAACGGCGCATTCGCCTCGACCATCGAACTTAGGAAAAAGATATCCCTGTCGCTGGAGAACGGAGGAATCGAGGCGAACTACTCCTTGCAGAACCTCGGCGATTTGGAAACGAAATGCCTCTTCGGCGTCGAATTCAACTGGTCGCTTCTGGCCGGAAACGCCCCCGACCGATATTATTATATCGACGGTGCGGAGTTAGACGATCCCCGTCTGAACAGCCGGGGGGAAACCGCAAATGTAAGCCGGTTCGGCCTGATCGATCGTTATCACGACCTGAACATAAATATCGAGCTGTCGCAGCCGGCTAAGCTGTGGCGGGTGCCGATCGAGACGGTCAGCCTGTCGGAATCCGGTTTTGAACGGGTCTATCAGTCATCGGTGACCTGCCCGTGTTTGGAAATCGCATTGAGACCGGCCCAAAAACATTCCTTGTCCATAAAAATCAATTTCGGGAAATTATAAAGAAAAGGACTTGGCCTAAATTGAGGTAAGGGGAGATGTTTATATTGCATTTCGGGCAAAATGCTCTATAATCACTTTGACGGAGTGGAAAGTTTGTCCATATAATCACTAAAAGCGTAATTTGGGTTAATCGGCTGATTGAGTGAGGCCTCGGTTGAGTAATGACAATTACATTATTACATTTTCATGGGCATCGTTGATTGATTTAGGAGGTGGTCAAGATAAAAACTTAAATGACACGGCCATTGACAGCATTGAACATCGACCCTTGACAAAGATTTGAGGAAAGAGAGAAAACATGAGGATCTTTACTGCGATTGTGGTTTTGTTCACCGCGGCCTTTGTCACCGCCGCGGAACAGCCGGCGGACAACCCCAAACCGGCGGTTTTTTCCAAGGCTCAACGCGACTTCGCCGATATTGATCATCCCGGCGAGGCGGAGCCCGTCTGGTTAACCCTTCAAACCATGACCTTAGCCGAGCGGCAGAATGCGCTGATCGATATCGAACTTTTCGGTGAGACGCTCAATCGGGCGAGCGCTCTCGCCGAGAGGATCGAAAATCTCTGGAACAATGAAGCCAGTTATGCCGAGGCGCTGCGGCTGTTCGATGAGCTCGGCCGCCTCGTCGATTTCAGGCGGATTGCCTTGGGTATCTCTTGGCGTCGGCCGATCGAAACAACCGATCTGCCGACCTGGGGAACCGATATCAGAATAGGGGTGCACGACTCGATCAACCTGGCCCATCTCGATATCCATCGGGCATCCGGCAACCTATTCGTCGTGCTGCAATATCAATCAGGTTCAAATCATTCCTGGTCGATGAATTTTTCGACGAACAACGGCAACACCTGGGCCGAAACCTTCACCTGGAACACCTATCTTAGAATCCCGGACCTCGGCATGGCCGTGGTGTCGAACAACTGTTTCGTAAGTTACTTCTCTAACGCAAGCCCGTTCGATGCCCGCTTACGCAAATTTTCCGCAACCACCGGGGCGCCGGAGAGCTTCAGCGGCGGCTCAAGTTTCATAACCGTATTCTCGACGGCTGCGCCGGACTCGATGCGCGAGGTTGAGCTGGTTTCAAATCAGGATGATTTTAGCACTAATTTGTATTATCTGGCCATAAGTCATTCGGGTACATTGCATTATTATTGGGACACATCACCTTTCGAAACATGGAATCAGGTCGCAACCTCGATCACCAACGCCGAGCGCGGTCTGGATGCCTGCTGGAATGAAGGTTACAGCTCAAGATTCCTATGGGTTTCTTACTATGATAACACCGATAATTTGAGAATAGCGGCGCGGAGCACCTCGTCGTGGGACGTGTTGGATAACTATAATGCTGATCCCGGCTCCCGTACCACCTCTATCGGCGCCTGGCGAGATACGATCACCTGTTTCTTTGAGTACCTGGGAGACAACTGGCAATGTCGTTATCGTGTCACATTTAACGGCGGAACAAACTTTGCATGGGGCTGGATCGGGGATACCACGGTGACCGCCGAGACTCCGTTGATGACTGCCCGCGACGGCGGCGGGGTAGGGGTTGTTTTCCGCCACTACACAAGCCCGCGCCAGGGCAGATATACCCGGCGTAGATATATAGGAGGGTGGAGCACGCCGGTTCAATATACCGATTATGAACCGCATTGGTATCCCGGAGCAATCGAGTATCTCGGTGGATATACCCACGGGGTGGTCTATATCACCAACAACTTGCCGGCTATAAGAGCGGCCATGTTCGACAAACACAGTGCCACCGATATCACCCTATCGCCGCAGGTGCCGGATAAAATCCTGCTGGCGGAAAATTACCCCAATCCGTTCAACTCGGCCACGATCATCCGTTACAACCTTGGCCAACCGGCCAGGGTCATGATCGATATTTACGATCTGCTCGGCCGAAAAGTGGCCGGCTACGATCAGGGGCGACAGGCCGCAGGAACGCATCTGTTGACTTGGAATGGGGCCGATTTCGCCTCGGGCGTTTATTTATGCAAGATACACACCGAAGACGAATCGCAAACATTGAAAATGCTTTTGGTGAAATAAACGGCGGTGACCGGATTCCGGGCGTGTCCTCAAAATGGGCGCGCCCGCTTTTTATGTCGGCCCGAATATCTCATTCGTCAGCCGGTTGGGCCTGTCGGTTTTCATAATCGGATTGTCAATCGGTATCCCGGACTTTATATTTACAATCATGAAAATATCGAAACTGGTGGCAACAGCGGCGTTGGTCGTATTTTGGCAAACGACAAGTCCGGCGGCCTGGCGCTTTCTGGGATTGGCGGGAAGACAGGTTGTTTCTCTCGAGACACACCCCGTCAATTCATCTTTGATCATCGCCGGCACCGATTCCGGAGTTTACGCCACGACCAATCTCGGCCAGTCGTGGACTCCAACCACTTCGACGGCGGTATTGGCTTCGTTTATAGGATATGATCCGCTCCGGCCGGATACGACTTACCTGATTTGGGGCGGCGGCTCCTTTTCCGACGGTCTTTATTTATCTACAAACGACGGCTTCGGTTGGAGCCTGGTCAGTTTTCTGGCCGGCCCCAGACGGCTGGCTTTCGATTCGGCCAACCCGGGCTTTTTTTATGTTTGTCTCGAAGACGGAATCCTGACCACCACGGACGGCGGTATATCATTCGCGCCGGCCGGCAACGGGCTGCCCGGCACCGATATATTAGATATTGAGGGGGAAAGAATCAATCAACTGTCTGCCTATGCAGTCGGCCGGAATTTTGTCGCCGCCACCTCCAATTTCGGCAACAACTGGAACTCCCTGGGGGGATTATTCGGAATGCCGGCCTATGCACCCTATCGTCTGATGCAGGATCGGCTAAAACCGGAGACGTTATATGTTTCTTGTAAAAGGTATCTCGCCAGATCGACCAACGACGGAGTGTCCTGGCAATACACGCCTCTGCCTGATTCGGATTATATCGCCCTGGAATGCGACCGCTATCAAACCGGGCGTTTGTTCGTCGGTTCCGCCGCCGGGGGTGGTGTGCTCCTTTCGACTGATGCCGGCGCATCGTTCAGCCAGCTTTCGGATGGTCTTGGGAACCCGAACATCCACAGTCTGCGCCAGGCGGCGAACGGCTATTTGATTGCGGGGACCACCGACGGGGTATATTTGAACGATTTCGGGCTCGATATCGGCGACGGCGGAGCAGCACCCCCGACGGAGATTTCGCTTATGGCCTATCCGAACCCTTTCAACGGCAGGGTTTGCTTAAAATACAATCCGGCCGCCGGTTCAACGGCGCTGATAGAGATATATAATATCAACGGCGTTTTGATTTATCTTCTCCAGTCCGAATCGGCTGAACCTCCGGGGATGATGTTCTGGAACGGATGCGATATGACCGGGTCGCCCGCAGCCAGCGGAATCTATCTCTGCCGTTTGCATTCGGGGGCGATCAGCTGCACCGAGCGGGTGACGTTGATTAAATGATCGGAGCGGTCGTTTCCGGCGAGTCGGCGGGCCGGCATCAATTGATGATCTCGAGATTGGCGTATTTCAACATTACTTTTTTCGTGCCCGCACCGAATCTCACCGTGACTATCGTTTCCGGGCCGCTTCCCTCGCGGGCGATTATTTTGCCGACTCCGAATTCATTATGCGCCACGGTGGCGCCGGGTCTGAACGGTTCAGCCATCGAGTTCGACGGCTTCGATCCGAAATTCGAGGGCGGCGTATCGGCGGATACAAGCTGATTTCTTCCGTCATCATCAAGCAGCGGCCGGACCACATCGTCATAATAATTAAAGCGCTCATCTTCGAGCAGCTCCCGTGGAATATCGAACAGGAAACGGGAGGGAGATGCCGCCTCGTGGCTGCGGAAACGACGGCGATATCCGGTGAGCGATAAATACAATTTGCTTTTCGCCCTAGTGATTCCGACATAACATAACCGCCGCTCCTCGTCAATATCCTTGTCGCCGGTGTTTTCCCGTAAAAGCGGCAACAGGCCGTCCTCGAAACCGCTTATGAAAACGGTATCGAACTCCAGACCCTTGGCCGAGTGAAGCGTCATCAAGCTGACGGCATCGGCTTTCTCGTTCCAACTATCGATATCGGTTATCAAGGCCACGTTTTCCAGGAAACCGGATAGGGTCGGTTCACCCCGGGAGGGTTCTTCCTCGACCATTTCGATATAGGCCTCGATAGCGT
>CAZHVC010000060.1:0-6137 GCA_964535765.1 uncultured Ignavibacteria bacterium
GACCGAGGATATTCGATATATCGAGAGTGACATCGCCAGTCACGGCCAGCGAAAAATCGATCACGGTGACCGAATTGAAAGGATTCGGATAGTTTTGCCTGAGGTCGAAGCGAATCGGCATGGCGGCTGTCGGGTTGATCCCGGTTTCCTGCTGCAACGCATACAGAATTATTTGTTGATCAGCGCCGAACGATCTGTTTCCCTGAAGTCCAGCCCAGTAGAGGGTGATCGGACCGACGCCGGTGTCGGGAGCCTGCCAGACGAAGGTGCCGCTGTCGTGATCGGCGGAAACCCAGTGCACACCCAGCGATTCGTTCCGGCTCGAATAAACGGCCGTGTTCGTATCGGCAATGACGATACCGGCGATGGTGTTGGTCGAATCGGTCCGGATCGAGCAATTGAACTGATTGATCGATCGATCGCCAGAGTGGGTTATCCTGATCAAATATCGCCGCCCCGGTTCATAGACGGCCGGAAAGCCGCTTATTTCGCAGGTCGGGGTGAAAGCGGTCTGCCGGTGACAGGAGCTGGTACAAGTTCCGTTGGAGGTAGGAGCGCCGGAATAGCCGGTGAAGGCGCTATGCCCGGTCAAATAGGCGGCGCCGAATAATGAAATGAGAGTCAGAAATATTTTCACTTTCGTCATTTGATTTCCCGACTTGTCGTCCGTATATGAATATCGGCAGATCGGGGGACAAATTTATATTGCCGGAGGGAATTGAACATGGCTATAATGTATTTTCAGCGAAAGCTTCGAGTCGGCTCGGGCGATCGTGCATGATTGGCGATGGCGATCGATCGAGATGGCCGAAGCCAGATTATGGGAGGTGAATTATGCCGGTTAAGAAGGCGGCCGGATCCGCGAAAAGAAAAAAGAGCCCGACCGGTTCCAAATCAGCCAAAAAGGCGGATAACCGACCCAAGAAAGCAGTCGCCGAAAAGCAACCCACTGCTCGCCGTGGGCGGATAAAAGAAGAATCGGCCCCGCTTGCCGCCAAACCGTTGTCGTCGCCAACGGCCGAACTGGTGGAGTGCAGCCACTGTGAGGGTACCGGGAAATGCGGTAAAGGGCAGCCTTATGATAAGGGGCATCATCAGGGGCTGTTCGCCGATTTTCGACTCACCAGTTGTTTCGAATGCCTTGATGCCGCCGGTGAGAGCCGGAACACCAAAAAGTTGATCGTCTGCCGGATTTGCCTTGGCACGGGCAAGGTGCCGAAAACATAGGCGGGCAAAAGCGCAGGATTGCCGCTTTAAGGTTGCGATCGCAATCCACCCGAGTCGGGTTCCGTGATGAAGTTTCCCCAATAAAATCCCGCAATAGGCGGGACGAGGCTATCGATACGGCATTTTCCGTGGGCAGGACAATTATCATAATAATGAGGGAATGAAGCTGGCGGAAGCCGATGAACGATGTTTTTCGCCAAATCGAAAAGACGATAAGACAATTCGGCATGGTGAGGCCGAAAGAGAAAATCCTGATTGCGCTGTCGGGAGGCCCGGATTCGGTTTGTTTGTTTCAGGCGCTCGTTTACTTGGCCGACGACTTGAAAATCAGGTTGGCGGCGGCTCACGTTAATTACGGTTTACGGCCGCAGGCGGACGAGGAAGAGCGGTTCTGTCGGGAGCTCTGCCGATTCAATCGGGTGCCGTTCCATTGCCGACGGGTGGATACGTTGGCCGGATTACGGAAAAGTTTCAGGCGCAATCTCGAAGATTTCTGCCGGGTGGTAAGATACGATTATTTCGAGAAACTCTGCGATAGATACGATTATGCAAGGATCGCCACCGGCCACACCGCCGAAGACAGCGCCGAGACTTTCTTGCTGAATTTAATCAGAGGGGCCGATATCGGCGGCTTGGGGGGAATCAATCCGGTTGCCGGGAAGATAATCAGGCCGCTTATTGCAATCGACCGCGCTGAAGTCATGGAGTTTGTCAAGGAATATGGGTTGAGTTACAGAATCGATTCGAGCAATTTGGAAAATGCATTCGCCCGCAATAAAATCAGAAATAAGGTGATGCCGGTTCTTCGCCAAATAAACGGCCGGGCCGTTCGACATATCGCCGCGGCAGGCGCGAGGATAAGGCAATGCCACGATTTGATCGATGAGTTAGCCTGGGAAGCGTTCGCAAAGTGCAGTTCGAGGAAAGGCGGCGAAATCTGGCTTGACATGGCAAAATTGGGCCGGTATCATGCGAAATTGGCGGGTTGGGTGTTGGTCAGGGCTTATCGGCAATTAAGCGGCGACAATTATCGACCGAGACGCAGTCTGATCGAATCGGCGTTGTCGCTGAAGAAAAGCGGTTCATCTGTTTGGCTGAGTCCCCGCGTGCTGGCGGTTCGGTTCCGCGGTCGGCTGGCGTTGCTTTTGCCGGCGGCGCGCCTGATAAACCGCAGAATCAGCTGCGGCAAGACCACGGTAATCTCGAAGGAAGGAATGGCGATCAGGGCGTGTCTTCGCAGGTTGAACTCTTTTGTCGGTATATCCCGCAATAGAAATGAAAACAGAGCTTTTCTGGATGCGGAAAAGGCGGCCGATCTTCGGGTAAGGAACTTAAAAGCCGGGGATAGGTTTAAGCCTCTGAACATGGGCGGCAGCAAGAAAGTTGTCGATTTTTTGAACGAGAAGGGAGTCCCCGCTTATGCCAAACAGCGGGTGCCGATCGTCACCGCCGGCGGGAAAATAGCCTGGGTCGTCGGTTATGGAATCAGCGATGAATTCAAAGTCAGCCGGGGCACTCGTAAGGTATTGGAGCTGAATTTGGTTTGGGAAAAGCGATGAGGGTCCTTATTTCGGAAAAGAGGATAGCCGAGCGGATAAAATCGCTGGCCCAAGAGGTGCGGGCGGATTATAAGGATGAAGTGCCGATTTTTATCGGCATACTCAAGGGAAGTTTCATATTCATGGCCGACCTGGTGCGCGAATATCGAGCCGAGTGCGAGTTGGACTTTATGGCGGTGGCCAGCTACGGCGCCGGCAAAAGCGGCACGGGCGTTATCAGGATGGTCAAGGATATCAGCGCCAACATCAGGAAAAGGCACGTTCTGGTGGTTGAAGACATTATCGACACCGGTTTGACATCGAACTATATCCGGCAGTATCTGGCGCTCAGGCAGCCGAAGTCGATCGAATTCGTCGCTCTGCTGGATAAACATAAGGCGCGAAAAATCGATATTAATATTAAATACACGGGATTCAAGATACCCACGAATTTCGTAGTCGGCTACGGCCTGGATTACGGCGAAAGATACCGACAATTGCCGTACGTGGCCATTTGCGATGATTGAAGCGAGGTAAAGGGTGGAATTCAATAAATCCGACGATGATCAGAATAAATCGCCAGGGAAAAATCAGAAACAGCCGGACGGCGGGCATGATTTCAAATGGCATAGGAGCCTGAGGACGCTGCTTTTCTGGGCGGTCATTTTCATGGCCGGTTTGGTGTTTTATCAATTGCTGACCGGCGGGACGCAGGGGACGATCGAGATCAATTACAGCGAGTTTCTGAAACAGATCGACGAAGGGAATATCGCCAAGGCGGTGTTTATCGAAAAGGAGATCAAGGGCGAATTCAACGCGGAATATAAAAAGACGGTCGGAAACAGGACGTTGACCGGCAAGAAGTTCAAGACCCGCGTTCCGTTCGAAGATCCCCGGCTGATTGAGATGCTCGAGGCCAAAGGGGTGATCGTCGAGGCGCAGACGACCCAGCAATGGATAGGGTTACTGTGGACCTCCCTGCCCTGGCTTCTGCTGGTGTTCTGGATGATTTTCATGCTCAGGCAGATGCAGGGCGCCGGCCCGAAAGGGATATTTTCATTCGGCAAATCGCGGGCTCGTCTGCTGTCCGGAAGCCGGCCCAAAGTGACTTTTTCGGATGTCGCCGGTTGCGACGAAGCCAAACAGGAATTGCAGGAGATTATCGAGTTTCTGCGCGAGCCGGCCAGATTTCAGAAATTGGGCGGCAAAATTCCCAAGGGGGCGCTGCTGCTCGGGCCGCCCGGTTCGGGCAAAACCCTGCTGGCGAAAGCGGTCGCCGGCGAAGCAGGCGTGCCGTTTTTTTCGATGTCGGGATCCGATTTCGTGGAGATGTTCGTCGGTGTGGGCGCCTCCAGAGTAAGAGATCTGTTCGATCAGGGCAAGCGCAACGCTCCCTGTATAATTTTTATAGATGAAATCGATGCGGTCGGCCGCCATCGGGGCGCCGGTCTGGGGGGCGGCCATGACGAGCGGGAACAAACGTTGAATCAACTTCTGGTGGAAATGGACGGGTTCGAATCCAACGACGGAGTGATAATTCTGGCGGCCACCAACCGTCCCGATGTGCTCGATCCGGCGCTTTTGAGGCCGGGCAGGTTCGACCGGCAGATCGTGGTCAACAACCCCGACGTGAAAGGCCGCGAAGGAATTATCAGAGTACACGTACGCAAGATAAATATCGATGACAAGGTCGATCTGAAGGTTTTGGCGCGGGGAACGCCCGGGTTATCCGGCGCCGACTTAGCCAATCTGGTCAACGAGGCGGCGTTGCTGGCCGCCCGCAAGAATCACGAACGGGTGATGATGGCCGATTTCGAGGAGGCCAAAGACAAGGTTATGATGGGTATAGAGAGGCGGTCGCTGATGATTTCTCCGGAGGAAAAGAAGATCACCGCCTATCATGAGGCCGGCCACGCCCTGTTGGGAAAACTGATACCCGGTTCGGACCCGGTTTATAAGGTTACGATCATTCCCCGCGGAATAGCACTTGGCCTTACCCACTATCTGCCGATCGACGAAAGGCACACTCTTTCGCGCAGTTATCTTGAAACCAAACTGGTGCAGATCATGGGCGGACGAGTGGCCGAATCTTTGGTGTTCAACCAGCTCACCACCGGCGCCGGCAACGACCTTGAGCAGGCGACCAATCTGGCCCGGCGAATGGTTTGCAACTGGGGGATGTCGGAGAAGTTGGGTCCGCTGACTTTCGGCAAAAAAGAAGAGCATATTTTCCTCGGTAAAGAGCTGGCCACGGCTCGCGATTATTCCGAGAAGACGGCCCAGGATATAGACGACGAAGTGAAACGGATCGTTCTCGAAGCTCAAAAGCGGGCCGAGCAGCTGCTTTCAGAAAATATCGAGACGCTGCATCGACTGGCCGCCGTACTGCTCGAAAAGGAATCGCTCGATGGGGATCAGATAGACAGCATAATCAGGGAGAAGACTACTGAAGAGAAGATCGCCGAAAAAGATTGACTCCCGGAAAATCAGTCGGGGAGCCTCGCTGATACTGGAAGGACTGGGACTCGATCATTCCGCCGAGGGGTTGAAAGACACGGCCCGCCGCATGGCCGAGTTTTATGCGCATTTTTTCGCACAATTGCATAGCGATCCGAAAAAGAGACTCAAGCTGTATCACGCCGAAAACCGCGACGAGTTGATTATCGCCAGGGACATTCATTTTTTTTCGATGTGCGAACATCACTTTTTGCCTTTTTTCGGCTACGTTCATATCGCTTATATTCCGCGTAACAACACGATAACCGGTTTTGCCAGACTGGCCGGCGTGGTCGAATCGATTTCCCGGCGGCCGCAGATTCAAGAACGGATGACCACGGAAATCGCCGAGGTATTGGTCGAGGTGCTCAGGCCGAAAGGGGTGCTGGTGGTGGTCGAGGCCGAGCAGCTTTGCCTGACCATGCGCGGTCTGGCCCAGCCCGGGGTAAAGACGATCAGTTCGGCGGTGCGTGGGGCGCTGCGCAATGAAGCGACCCGCGAGGAAGCGCTGCTGCTTATCAAATCGCGATAGGGTGCGATGCAAAACGGATTCCGCCATTATCATCATGCCGTGTCGGCCTGCAGTCCGTCGGGGGAGTTGTTAGAAATCGGCGGCGGCAGGGCGTTGCTGATGGGTATCCTGAACGTAACGCCCGATTCATTTTCCGACGGCGGACGCTTTATCGAGCCGGCCAAGGCGATCGAGCACGCATTGCGGATGGCCGAGGAGGGGGCCGACATTGTCGATATCGGGGGCGAGTCATCGCGGCCGGGGGCGCAGGAAGTGAGCGCCGGCGAGGAGCTCGACCGGGTGATGCCGGTGATCGAGGGACTGAAAGGGAAATTGAACAAGCCGATTTCGATCGACACCCGTCG
>CAZHVC010000060.1:6147-7989 GCA_964535765.1 uncultured Ignavibacteria bacterium
CGCGCGGCGCTCGCGTTCAGGCTCGCCACGGCGCGTTCGGCGGTCGCCCGGGCGGCCTGTCAGGCGGGTGCGGTTATGATCAATGATATAAGCGGCTTGCAAAACGACCCCCAAATCGCGGCAACGGCCGCGGAATTCGGCGCCTGGTTGGTGCTGATGCATATGAGAGGGACTCCGGCGACGATGCAGCTTGATATTCATTACGACGATTTGCTCGGGGAAATCGTGTCGTTTCTCGAAAGCGCCGCCGACAAAGCGATGGCCGCCGGCGTGGCAAAATCGAAAATAATCATCGATCCGGGTATAGGGTTCGGCAAGACAACCGGCCATAATCTAACGATTCTGAAAAACCTCAACCGATTCGTGAATCTCGGCTATCCGGTGCTGATCGGCGTATCGCGCAAATCATTTATCGGCAATACGCTGGGATTGCCCGTTGAACAAAGGCTCGAGGGTTCGCTGGCAGCGGCCCTGTATGCGGTCTTGAAAGGTGCGGCCATAGTCCGGGCGCATGACGTTTTGGAAACGCGCCGCGCATTGAAAATTATCGAAGCGATTGAGGAGGCCGAGGAATGATCCTGTTCCATATCGGATTTCTCGATTTCACGATCCTGGATTTGATAGACGTGCTTCTGGTCGGTTACTTTTTCTACCGGTTTTTGCTGCTGGTGAGAAATATCAGATCGCTCGAACTGTTGATTGGAATACTGATGTTTTTTCTTGTCGGGATGGTATCGTACTGGTTGGAATTGTCGATGGTTCAATGGTTCATTTCCAATATAGCCGCTTTCGGAATAGTGGTGCTGGTGGTTATCCTGCAGCCGGAAATTCGGCGGTCGTTTGTCAGATTGGGGCAGAACCGGTTGCTGCGTTTTCTACTCAAGCCGGAAACCAGAAGCACGGTGGAAGATTTGATGGAGGCGGTGGAGAAGCTGGCCGACCTTCACTACGGCGCGCTTATCGTTCTCGAAAACAAGATGAGGCTGTCGGCCTATGCCGAAACCGGCAAGGAGATGAACGCCAATCTTTCTCATGAGCTTCTGGAAAGCATCTTTACCCCCCATACGCCGCTTCACGACGGGGCGGTAATTGTTCGGGGCGATCAATTGGTGGCGGCAAGCTGCACTCTTCCCTTAAGCCAGAACCCCGCTTATGCGCGGCTTTATGGAATGCGCCATAAAGCGGCAGTCGGCCTGACCGAGGAGACCGATGCCTTGGTCATCGTGGTCAGCGAGGAGACGGGGCAGATATCGTATGCGCATGAAGGGAAGTTGATCCGCAATATCACGCCCAACGAGCTGCGCGGAATTATCCAGGATCTTTACTCCAACCAGTGACGGATGTTTGTCGATCAAGCGGAAATCGAGGTTTGCGCAGGCGACGGGGGCAACGGCCGAGTCAGTTTCAGGCATGAGAAATATGTTCCGAAGGGCGGACCTGACGGCGGCGACGGCGGCCGGGGCGGCGATGTAATCGTCATGGCGGATCCGAATATGTCAACCCTGCTTGATTTTCGATATAAAAAAGTTTTTCGGGCCGGCTCCGGTCAGGACGGCGGCGCAGCTAACCGTTACGGATTGAAAGGCGAGGATTTGACGATAAGGTTGCCGGTCGGGACGATAGTGCGCGATGCGCAGACCGGCGAAATGCTGGCCGATCTCAAACAGCCCGGGCAAACGGCGGTGGTGGCCGTCGGCGGAAAGGGCGGCAGGGGAAACGTTCATTTCAAGTCGAGCACCAATCAAACGCCGCGGAAGGCGACGGCCGGCCGACCGGGGCAGCATCGTTTTCTCGAGTTGGAGTTGAAATTGATCGCCGACGTCGGGCTGGTCGGATTTCCTA
>CAZHVC010000061.1:0-7904 GCA_964535765.1 uncultured Ignavibacteria bacterium
CTGGCTCCATAGGCGAAAAGTATCTGGTTTTCGGCCAATGTCGCCATCTCTTTATCGATATCGACGTTGTTGACCCCGGACTGATTGTTCTCATCATCGTTTATTATTGTCTTGATACCCTTAGGCTTTTCCGGTGACGGTATATGATTCGGATTCGTTGTTTGCAAACTCACTTTTTCTTTCTTGAGCGCAGCCGCCATTTCTTTATGGAAATCTATCGATTTACTTTTATAGCCGGGCGTCGACACATGGGCGATATTATCCGCCGTAACTTTTTGTGATCCGGCCACCACATGAAGCAACCGCTTCAACAGCGGTATGCCAGACTTATCGATTACCTGCTTTTGAATAATCATGCTTTCACCCGCAAAAGCTTGAATGCAATTGCCATGCCATTCGATAAATAATGCCGAAAATCCGTTTAACTTATTGAAATGAAATGAATTTGCCTCATGCCAAAGCGCCGGCGGAGATATGGCGAGTATCGATCGCGGAAAGAATTTCCACTGCTAAGGCAAAAATTAACCGAAGTCACGGCGACTGAATCTTGGCGGGCTCATTGAAAGCGCCTTCGAGACTGCCAGAATCTTTCGGGGCGGACTGATCAACCGGCTCTATGATGATATCTTCCGGCGTCAGCACTACGATATCGACCCGACGGTTACGACTGCGCCCTTCGGCGGTGGTGTTGGGGGCGATCGGCCGATATTCGGCATACCCCAGGGCCGATATTTTATTGGCGGGGAAATTATGTTTTTCAACCAAATAACGCAGGCAACTGGCGGCTCTGGCCGTGGAGAGTTCCCAGTTTGAAGGGAATCGGGCGGTTTTTATCGGCAAGTTATCGGTATGACCTTCGACCCGAATATGATTAGGGATTTTCAGCAGTTCGGCGGCCAGCAAATCGAGGACTTTGGCCGCCTCAGGTTTCAGATCGGCTTTTCCCAGATCGAAAAAGGCCGATTCGCTGATATGAATCACCAAGCCGCGATGCTGCAGCTCGGTGCTGATCTGCAAATCAAGATTAAGCAGCCGGGAAATCGCCTCGATTTCCTTTTGTAGATTCAGCAATTGCTCACGCGTCTTTTGCTTTTTCAACAGGCCGTCGCCTTCAAGGTCTCCGGGTAAAGCGCGCCTGATACGTGGACTGCCGTCGAGAGCCGCCGTCAGAGCATCGGTCACCTTTCTGAATTTGGCGCTGTCGACCTGCGAGATCGAATACATCACCACAAAAAACGCCAAAAGCAGCGTAATCATGTCGGCATAGGTGAGAAGCCAGCGGTCTAAGTTCTCATTATCGGAATCATCATGGCGCCTGCGGAATAATACCGACATCGCTCAATCCTGATCTCGCTGTTTGGGATTTATGTAGGTTAGAAGTTTGTTTCTTATCACCCGGGGATTCTCGCCCGACTGCAGCGACACCATTCCCTCGATAATCAATTCATGCTGGCGCGACTCTTGTTGATGCCGATAGCGCAGCTTGTCGCTGATCGGCAGGTAGCAGAGATTGGCCATCGCTATTCCCCATAGGGTGGCAATAAAGGCGCCGGCGATCGCCCCGGCGATCTTGGAGGCATCATCCACGCGTGATAAAGCGTGAATTAACCCGAGCACGGTGCCGATTATCCCGAGGGTAGGCGAGAACCCGCCCAGTTTCTGGAAGAATAAGATTCCGGTCTTATGCCTTTCGCTCATATAGGCAACCTCTGTTTCCATGATGTTGCGCAATTGGGTAACCTCCGTGCCGTCGATCACCAATTGAACCGCCTTTCGGAAAAACGGGTTGGCGATACCTTCAAGATGTTTTTCGAGCCCGAGAATTCCCTCGCGACGGGCTTTTTCGGCAAGACTGACGATCTGGTCGATCAAGGTGACTGTATCCAGATACTGTCGGGAAAAGGCGATTTTAATCAATGTCGGCACGTTGGAGAGCGTTCGAATCGAAGTGGTGATTGTGGCGGCGCCGATAGTCCCGAAAATCACCAATACCATTGCCGGAAGGTGGAACAAGGCCGACAACCGCCCGCCTTCCATTAGAAAGGCGACGACGACCGCGCCTACGCCGACGATCAGTCCTCCAATAGTAGCGATATCCATATAACTCTTTGCCCAATTTTAATATCGGCTGTTGCCGCTTGGGTATTTAGGGAGCTGCGTGCGATTGGGGGGATAATTAAGACAATGATTGCTATTGTTTTAACGATCGCTGGGGGGAATAAAATACGGCAAGGGCGAAAAAAATCGACGCCCTTGCCCAAAAGAAGCTATTTGAACATGGTCTAATGCTATTTCACCAGCACCATTTTTTTCGTTTGCGTTTCCCCAGCGGCCGAAAGCTTGTAATAGTATATCCCCGAGGCCAACTTATCGGCGTCGAAAACTACCTCATGCCGTCCGGCATCCAGCAGCCGGTTCAAAAGAACGGCCACCAGTCCACCTGTAACATCGAATATCTCGATTTTGGCTGTAGTTCGTTTTTTGATTTCAAATGAAATCACCGTTTTCGAGTTGAACGGATTCGGATAGTTCTGATCGAGCACAAAATTTATCGGTGCGGGGGTATTCTCGTCGATACTTGTCGGTATTTCGGTTTTCAGATATTTGACCGGATTCTCGGTGGCGCTTCCTTCGGTTTGCGGTATGCCGCCGGCATCTTTGTCGTTGATATAAACTATATGCACATAAAACTCGGGAGCGACTTCCCGGGCCAGCGACGCCCAATTGTCGCTTTCGCATTCACCGGCGAAACAGCCCGGCGAAGAAGTATTGGTGAGATTCACCGGTGTAAGCCAACTACGGCCTTGGTTGCATGACGACGAGCCGTAGATCTCACCATTGGCATAACCGCCTTCGGAGCAGTCCGAGGTATCGAACTGTGTCCAGATCATGAACAAGCAACCGGTGGTTTCTTTTACGGCCATGCTCATTTTGCAAATCGGCATATTCCAACCGCCGGGATCGCAATTCGAATACCAGCTGGAGGATTCAGGCCAGGGCGGTCTGACCAAATTGATCTCGCCAGTGCCGCTGTTGAAATGATATAGATGCGACGGCCAATAGAGATGCGCCGAATCGGGACACCAGAAGGCTGTCCAGGCGATATTGATATTATCGTTATAATCGATTAGTAAATCCAGGTCGCAATAAGCCCACATGGAGTCGTTGTCATTGCGGTAATTAGTCACGTATGTAGGATTGCCGAAATTCCAATTTACGCCGTCGGTCGCTTGTACATAGACGATCTCATTGAAAATATTGGTGCGCACCGGCCCGGGCTTGTGATAGGCGATCACTACTTTGTCGGAAACCGGCGAAGCATCGACCACGGCCGAGATGACCTCGATGCTATCCACGAACTGAAGCGTCGTCCAACTGTTGCCGCCGTTCGTCGAGCGAGTATAGAAGAGCCTCTGGCGGCCGGTTTGAAGAAATTCCGAGGATACAAAATGAATCCAGTTTCGTCGATCGATGTCGAAATAGGGCCAGTAGAGACGGGGCGCCCCCGGAACGGTATCAGGCGGATTCATATAGGTCCAAAGGCATTCACCGACCGGATCGGCTTCATAAGCCAGACTGATATAAGGCGGCGGTGTCCCGCCGGCCTGGTGATATCCTATCGCTCCTTTTATCGATTGAAATAACGAGAACTGCGGATAACCCCCGGTTGCCTGACTTATTTGGCAGCCGCCGTTCGTCTCATAAACAACGCCGTTGGAATCAACCCAATTATAATATATATAGCGAGGCGTCGGATAATTCAAACCGTTCATCCAGACAATCTGAGCTCTGTGGTCAGGCGAATAGGCGATTCTCCTGCCGGTTGAAGCATTACTTTGATAATCATAAAAGGTCGTTCCGATGGTGATACCCGGCGACTCCGTGGCCGCATCCGGATGGTAGGGTATCGGATTCATGGGCGGCAGTGGTTCCTCGCCGGTGATCAGGCGATCCTTATCGACCGCCCTGGAGGTGACGATTTCACCTGAGGCCGCAGCCGTCAGGGCGACCATTAAAAACCAGGCAGAGCAAAATTGAGTGATTTTCATAAGCACCTCCTTATAATTGTATTTGATATTTGCCTGTCCCCCGATGATGAGCTAATGTTATATTGATTATTTTCGCTGTAATAATATTCATCCTATTCTTTTATGGCAAGAAGAAAATGTAAAATCGCCAAAACATCGCAAATAACCCAATCATTGCTCTCTGCCGAAAATGGCAACGGCGGCTGGTCGGAAAACCAGCCGCCGTTGATTTTAAGCCGTCGTCTGCGGACACCGATTATTTCAGAAGCATCATCTGCTTGGTTTCGGAGGAGGCGCCGGCCGTCAGTTTGTAATAATAAACACCCGAGGAGGCTTTTGCGGCGTTCCAAGTCACGTCATGCCGGCCAACAGACAGCGTTTTGTTAAGCAACGTCGCGACGCGGGCACCGGTGATGTCGAACACTTCCAGTTTAACCGGACTGGCTTCTTTCAATTCAAAAGAAATCACCGTCTTGGCGTTGAACGGATTGGGATAATTCTGCGCCAGTGAAAAGTTGGTCGGGCGGGCCGCTTCTTCGTCAACCGAACTCAAGAGCGGATTGGGCACGGCAAGATACATCACCGGGTTTTCGGTATTGGATCCCTCGGTCTGAGGAATGCCGCCGGCGTCCTTGTCGTTTATGTAGATGATGCGCAGGCTGTCGGTGACTCTGTCGGCCAAGGTTGACCAATGATCGCTGTCGCATTCGCCGGCGAAACAACCGGGAGTATGGGAATTAGTCAAATTAACCGGCGTGGACCAGTTCAGGCCGCCATTGGCTGTATATGACATGTAGATATCACCGTTGGCATAGCCGCCTTCCGAACAATCCGACGTGTCGAATTGGGTCCAGGTGGCGAAAACACCGTTTATACTGCCGTCGGTATAGACTCCGAGGTTCATCTTGGACATCGGCCTGTTCCAGGCGCCGAAATCACAGCCGCCGCCGACCCAGAGCGAATCTGGCCAAGGATTCCGAATCTGATGAATCTGCTGGGTTCCACTGTTGTAATGCAGCAGGAAAGTCTTATAGTAGATACCTTCGCTGGTAACCCACTGGGCGGTCCAGATTATGTGGATGTTGTCGTTGTAGTCGAAAATGACATCGCAGTCAGTGTAAGCCCAAAGCGAGTCGTTATCGGTTCCATAATTGGTTACGTTGACCTTGTTGCTGAAATTCCAGTTGATACCGTCATTGGAGAGAATATAAACGATATCGTTATACCATTGCTTGCTGGTGTCCCGAGTCTTGGGATAGGCGATGACGACCTTGTCCGAAACCGGCGAGGCATCGATGACGCCGCCGATAACCATCACCGTATCGATGAAGGCCGGCGGATTTGGCGACCACGTCGTTCCGCCGTTGGTCGAACGAGTGTAAACGAAACGCTGGGGATCGCCTGCTGCCGGAGTGCTTTCGGTCATGACGAAATGAATCCGGTTGTTTCTATCGACTGCTATATAAGGCCAGTAGGTGCGGCGATTGCCGGAGATCGAATCGGGCGGATTGTAATAAGCCCAAACCCCGAAACCCGGCGGATCGCCATCAACGGCCAGAGTGGAATACGTCGGCGGATTTCCCGCGGCGGCCGAATGATAGGCAGCGGCTCCGCGGTTACCGTAAATAATGTCGATATTGCAATATCCGGCGCCGACGTCTCTGTTGACTTGGCCGCCACCTTCGCCGTACCAATTCCCCTGATTATCAACCCAATTAAAATAGACATGTCTCGGCGATGGATAGTTCAATCCGTTCATCCACAGACAGTATGTAGACCCATCGCTGCAATGGGCTATCCTGTTACCGGTCGATCCGTTCGTTTGATAATCATAATGGGTCGTGCCGACTTCAACGCCCGGCGATGTCGTTATCGTTCCCGGATAGTACGGATAAACCGGACCGGGCGGCAACGGCTCATCGCCAGTGATCAATCTGTCTTTCCTGATCGGCATCGTCTTGGCGGTCGTGCCGAAAGCCGCGGCGGAAAATACGAATACCGCCAGTAGGACATAGACTAAGATTTTCTTGGTCATTTCAAACTCCTCTTAGGTTAAAATTAAAAAACAGTAACAAGCGAATTTAATTTTCAAATCACCTCCCGTAACTTTTTATTTTTCAAATTTATATCTCGCTTTATTTGCCAATCGTCGGCATTTTTCAAAGCCATTGCCAGTTCCTCTTTTCCAAGCTCGATTTCGGCTCCCTCGTTATTGAGCCTCGTCCGGCAGGTATCGCGAAAAACAGATGCCAGAACGTCCGGTTCGATAAACTTGCCGGCCGCCGATTGCAGATCGGTCGAGCCCTCCTCGATCAATGTTTCGAGAAGCTTGCGATCGTTCGACACGAGCAATTGTGAAACTGGTATCGATGATTTGGTCAAGGGAATTGATCCATGTATCAAAATCGATTCTCGAAAAACCCGTTGAGCCATCGGGACTATCTTTTTGCCGCCGACCGTTATTTCGCTTTCCGAAGTGGAAATCATACAAGGACCCGAAATAGGCGGATACTTCTTTCGGCTGCGTTTCTTAATCTCGCATCGAACACCGAACTTTTCGAGACTTGCGGCGATCAACTCAGCCACGATTCCAAAATATTCGGTTTTGGCGCCGCCTCGATCCGTCCTGATCGAAAAGCAGAAGCTGAGGTCGCCGTCATGCAGCAGTTCTCGACCACCGGTCGGCCTTCGGATAACCTCGACTCCATATCCGGCACAGGAATCGAAATCGACTCGCGATTCGGCCTTTTGGTGATAGCCGCAGCTAAGCGAGGGAACCGACCATCGATAGGTTCTAAGAATAACGGTAAAGGGCGAATCACAAATCGACCGCGCCAGAAAATCGTCGATGGCCATATTATATGAACCACAACGGCTTTGATCGTTGATGAATCTGAGCCTATTCACTTGTCAAACAACTATTCGCAGTTAAAGCAAATTGCGTGCCGGAATTCACCTAAGCTTTTGGCCGGTAATAAGTTCAATCACGACAACAAGCGATAACCCATTATTGCCCATTGTTCAGATGCAAGTCTTTGCGGCAATGGCCGATCGGCTCATTCAATACCAAACTTTTGCAGTAAAATGGTTGTTGGTTGCAATAGATTGCCGTGCGCCCTGGTTGAGCATGTCCAAGCGAGGCCAATCTCTATCGGATACCGCCTTGCGCACCCCCTATTTTAGCAAAAGCATGGACTTGGCCGTTTTGTCTCCGGAAACCTTGTAGAAATAAACGCCTGTCGCCACCGGCTCACCGCTGTCGTCTTCGCCATTCCACAATATCTCATTGAGACCAGCCTTCAATCGGCTTTTCAAGCTTTTAACCTTACGGCCTGAAATATCATACACCGACAGCTCCGCAGCAATTTCACGTTCCGCGACGATCATGATCGAAGTGCTGGAATTGAACGGATTAGGATAATTTCCGGCCAAACGAATCGACTCCGGCTTTTCGAACGTTTTGTCTGGAATCGAATGAAGCGCTGGCTGGAGTGCGATATCGATATTTTCGTGGCGCGGCGACTGCAAGAGATCCAAGACGATAATTCCATTGTAATAGGCGCCGACATAGCCGTATAAATCCGCAAATAATCTGTAAGCGCCTTCAGTCAGACCGGAGGCAATCGCATAATTTCCGTTTTGGTCGGTCACCGAATAACTGATCAAATCGGAGCTGATCGACACCGCATATACGCGTGCACCGGATAATGCTCCGTCCGGCCCCACGATTTTGCCGGCAATCAACAAGCCGGGGGTACCATAATCCTGAGTAATGGCGCCGCCATTGTAGAGTTCGACATTCGAGCCGGCCATGTCCAACACTTCCGCCGACTGCCAGCTCAAAGCTTGCGGCCTGTAGCTCGGGATCAGCCCCGA
>CAZHVC010000062.1:0-7839 GCA_964535765.1 uncultured Ignavibacteria bacterium
ACTGCCAATCGACCGCCCCGGAACAGGAAAAGGTGGCCAGATATCCACCGGGTCTCACCAGCCTCAAGCCGAGCAGATTGATGTCTTTGTAGCCGTTCATGGCTTTTTCAAGATCGTTTTTGGCGGGGGCGAATTTCGGCGGATCGAGAATTACCACATCGTAAAGCCGGTCGGCTTGCCGCAACTCCCTCAAATAATCGAAAACATCGGCGTTGATGAATTCGGCCTTGCTTTCGGGCAGTCGGTTAAGCTGCATATTACGCCGAGCTTGGTCGAGAAAGGCGGCCGAACTATCGATGAGGGTGCTGTGGGACGCCCCGCGCCTCAGTGCCGCAATCGAGAAGCCGCCCGAATAGCTGAAACAGTCGAGCACCTTGCCGCCCGCCGCCAAATTCGCCACCGTCAAACGATTATCCCGCTGGTCGAAATACCAGCCCGTTTTCTGGCCGCCTATAATATCGACTTCATACGCTAACCCGTTTTCCTTTATGATAATTTTTGGGGGAGGAGGCTTGCCGAAAAGGGGCTTGGATATTAGGGGCAGTCCCTCTTTTTTTCGGGCCGGGCTGTCGGCTCTTTCATATATTCCCTCGATTTTCAGCTGTCTGGTCAATGAATCAATTATCTCGTTCTTAAATCTTTCTGTTCCTGCGGTGAGGAATTGCACCGCCAGGAAATCAACGTACAAGTCGACTATCAGACCGGGCAAAAAATCGGCTTCGCCATAGACCAAACGGCAAGAGTCGGTTTCCGATGTGATAATGCTCCGGCGCCGAGAAATAGATTCGGCGATCCGAATGTCCCACCAACCGCCGTCTATTTTGGCGGTTTCGCTGAATTCGAGAATGCGGATAGCTATTTGGGATAGGGGATTGTAATACCCTTGGCCGACAAAAACTCCCGCCGAATCAACCACCCGGACGATGTCGCCGGCTTGCGGTCTGCCGTCGATTGCCGCGATGGCTCCGGAGAAAATCCAGGGGTGGCCGAAGCGGCTGGTTCGCTGGCGTCCCTTTTTTAATTTGATGACAGTCGTATCATCATTCATGGCCATTCCTTGGGAACATATTATAAGGCTCCGGCCAGGCTGACAAGCGCATTTGCAGGATAACGCCGGCCGGGTAGCGCCGTTTCAATTCCTCGACACTCATAATTTTAATTATATCATGGACTTATCGCACCAGAACCGAGGAAAAACCTGGCTTGGATCAACATCGATGCTTATATTGCTATTTGGCGGAATATTGCTCAATTTTTGGGCAATGCTCAGCCATTAACCATTATTGAATGAAAAATCAGGCTGAAAATAAGTGAACGATGATACCGCCGGTGCGGAATAATATCTTATCCTGTTGACAATCAAAAAGTTCGCTGTTGGCGCAAATTACGGTGCCGAACGATCTCTTTAGGGTGTGCATTTTGCAACAGTTATCGGAAATGAAAACAACTTTGAAATCCGGAAGGTCAAGCAACATGAGATATTTGAAAATATCCGTAATTCTGGCATTTCTGACAGTGGTTTCAAATACGTTCGCCGAATGGCAATCGTTCACCGTATTCAACAGCCCGCTGCCGACGAATTATCTGATAAGTCTGGCTGTCGATTGCGACAACCGGGTGATGGTGGGGACCCAAGGGCGGGGTCTTGTGCTCAAGTCGGGCGGGCAATGGCGGAATTATGATCAGAATTCGACCGGTGTCCCGATAAATTACCCTCTGCATACTTTGTCCGTTGGAGATACGCTTTTTGTGGGGACCGCCTCCGGCAACCTCGATCAATTTGCCTTCGGCGAGGGAATGTCGATACTCGGGGTGTCGGATTCCACTTGGAGACGATCCAATGCCGGAATCGAGATCAGTCCGATCGTAACCGGCGTGATTTCGACTCCGGCCTATCGGGCGGTATCGACCTACGGTGGGGGGATAACCTTGTTCGATTCTCAGGGATGGGTTAGATATCAGGCCCAGTATCGAACCGAATTCAGTTACGCCGATTCGCAGGTGCAGACATTCAAAGTGCCGATCGGGACATATCTTCCCACCGATTACATCAAGGCGATCGACTATGACGCCAGCCGCAATATCCTTTGGCTCGCCACCCTCGACGGCGGGGCGGTGGCTTTCGACGGCACGGTCTGGCAGAATTACCACACCGGCAACAGTGGATTACCCTCGAACCGGGTTCAGTTGATCAAAATCAATCATCTCAACGGTAAAGTGTATTTCGGCAGTTTCGGGTTCGGCCTGACCGAAAAAGACGGCGCAAACTGGACCTGCTACACGAGCGCCAATTCGCCCCTGGTGGCGGATTATATTTACTCGATGGAAATCCGGCCCGACAACGGCGATCTTTGGATCGGCACCAATTACGGAATAAGCGTGCTATCGGATTCTCTGCGTTGGCGTTCCTATCTGCCGGGGGATTCGGGGCTGGTCTGGGGGGATTTTTATTCGGATTTCGCTTTCGATTCAATCGGTAATGTCTGGGTGGCGACTTTCGGCGGAGGGATGGCCTGCAAGAGGATCGTGATACCGGATGAGCCTGAAGACACGCTTGTTTTGAACGTCAATAGGTTGAAATTTTTCCTGAGGTCGCCGCGGCGCAGCGATATCACCTGGCTCGATACGGCGATCGAACCGGCCGTCCCGCTCGACGACAGCGATTCGGTGTCGGTGACGATCAGCTCCGATCACGGCGAGGTTTACCGGTGGCAACGGACGTTCGCGCCGTTTTCCCGCATATTTCATTGGAACGGCACCGATATATATTTGGCCGCTGTCGATGGTTCGCTGATGCTGCTGAGATATCGGCATAATCTTGACCGGATAAATATGTATCTGGTCGATTGGCGTGGCCCTGTCAATCGCGACAATATGCAAAGCTGGCTTGACGTAAGAATCCGGCTGGCCGGTTTCGTCGGCCATGAGCTGGTGGCTGTCGGTCAGGCCGATCCGACCGCCGACGCCGACGCCGACACAATCGCCCATGAGCCGGACGATCTGTTTTTATCATCGGAGTTCGGGCCGGTGATAACCGGACTTGACGACGATGATTTCCCGATAGTACCGGACGAGCTGACGGTCCAGGCGATTTATCCGAACCCGTTCAATTCGCGGACGACGTTTTCATTCGAATTGATCCGGCCGGCTGAAGTATCGCTGGAGATTTTCGACCCGCTCGGGCGGCTTGCCTTCTCGAATACGGTCCATTTGGAAGCGGGCCGGCAGATATTGGGCTGGAATGCGGCAGGTGCGGCCTCCGGGGTATATTATTACCGCCTGAGCGCAGGCGGAATTCAACGCGTCGGCAGGATGACCCTGGTGAAGTAAACGGAAAGGCGGAGAATCGGTCAGCATGAGTTACGGCCGATTCCGAGCGGTTCTGAATTCGCTATCTTCCGTTTCCGCTCACCCGCGTTCGTAAAATTTTCTCGAATTGATCCCTCTGGCTCTGAGAAAATCTATCTGCAACTTTCTGGCTGTGCCGTTCTGGTTGTATTCAGCCACCAAATCATAGACGGTCTGCCGGAGTTTGAACGCTTTGTCTTTGGCTTTCGCAGACGGTGCCATGAGCGAAAACAATGCCAAGCAGATATTGGTGGCCATGTTTTCGGGATAGACGCCATACCACCAGGGGCGGCAGGAAGCCCAGAACAAACCGCACGAGGGCGTGGCTGCACTGAAAGCCTCCCGGGCGCGGATATGTTGGAGATCGCCGGCCGCAGCGGCGTTTTTTATCTCATCGGCGGCCAGGCGATACAATTCCCAGAGCGTTTGATGAATCTTGTTCTGGGGATCGTTCCAGGTATAGAACAACTGCCTGCTCTTCAGTTCTTCCGGCGTCGAAGTCCAATCTGAGGCGCGCGGACGGCAGTAGTCTTTTTTTCGAATATGTGAAAGCAGCTCCGATACGGTGAGGGGGACGAGCTGTGGATGCTGATACAATTGGCTCAAAAGTCCATGCCTGTCCTTGATATGGTGGCCGAAATGTTCGACATCGACCGCCGTGAAAACGTAGCGATGTGGCGAATCCAGCGCCAGTTTGGCGAAATCATCGGCGCTGCTTATATCGTCACGAGCAAACAGCGAACCCGCCAGACCTTCGGAAAGACGCCGATTTCGGGGGATCAGTATCAGGCCGCCGGCCGACTTGTCCATATAAAGCCTGTCGAATATCGACTGCCCAAGGCTGCCCTGAATGGTGATCTCATCGACGGCCAGCCAACGGCAACCGTGCCGCACAGCGGTCTTGGCCACCGTCGTTTCATAGGCCAGCTCCGGAGAATACAGACCTCGGGGGACATAGGTGTGACCAAAATAACGTTTGCTTAACTTGAGGTTCGAGATTATCTGTCTTTCTACTTCTTCTTCCGGATAGATCGGCATGATCAGATGGAATCTCGGCGTCAACGTCAGCTCGATCCGACCCGTTTCGGCAAGCCCCTTAAGGCGGGTGATCAGTTGACCGAAACCGGTTTTTATCAGCAGTTCAACGGTGCAGGCCGGGATATTGATCGTGGCCCGGGCGCTTTTTATGTTTTCAAGCAGCGTTATGACAGGCTGATAAGCCTCGTTAACGATCCTTTCGAGTAGACTGCGATCCTGATCGGGTGGCTGATAGAAGTGTAGCAGGTTCGGCCAGAGTATTGTTTTCCCCTGGGATTTAGACTTTTCGTTTTTTTCCATAATGATATAGAAAGACAATTAGGGTTGATTTGTCAAGGAATCATGCCGGCATATATTTCAGCCGATCGCTCCGAGCGATTTTTTTCTGGCGGTCAGCACGATTATTGCCGCAAACAAACGGCAGAAGTCGTTTTTAAGATAGAAGCAAGATCTGAACCGAGCGCCCGCCCCAACAAGCGGAAATTCGGGGCGGCTTGATTTATCGCTTTGACCAACAATCGGTTAGGATTGGCGACAAGGCTTGACAAATCGACCAAAGGCCATATATTGATTAAAATGCGTCAGTCAAGGAAATCTCACCGGGGAGTCATGATGAGAAAGCCGCTAATGGCAGGTTTGCTGATTTTTGCAATTTTTATTACGGGAACGGCACAAACGTTGCCCGAGAGATACCACACCTATCAAGAGGTTCTGGATACGCTGGCGACTTTACGCGATGCTTTCCCACAAATCCTGGTTCTCGATACGATGGGGTATTCGACGCGCGACAATATCCCGATGTTGCGGCTGAAAATTTCCGATAACCCGGCTATCGATGAGGACGAACCGGCGGTGTTTTATTGCGGCGGCGTTCATGCCGATGAAGTCCTTGGCGTGGAAGTCGTTCTGAATTTCGCCCAGGATATAATCCGACGTTATTCTCAGGGGGACACGCAGGCGATCCATTATATAAATGCGTTCGAGATATTCGTCGTGCCGTTCATCAATCCCGAGGGTCACCTGGTGGTCGAACAGGGAAATCTGGCCTGGCGCAAGAACAAATGCGACAATGACCGCAACGGAATGTTCGATTTCCATGACGGCGTCGACAACAATCGGAATTACGATTTCGGTTGGTCACTCGATACCGATCCGAGCGCAACCACGCCGGAAAGCCTCATGTATAGAGGAACCGCTCCTTTCACCCAGACTGAAAATATAGCCATGGCCGCGTTCGCCTGGAAATACCGGCCGATTGTCGCCCTGGACTATCATTCGCCGACCTACGGCCGCTCCGAGGTCGCTTATTATCCATGGTATTGGTATAGCAATCAAGGGGGGCATGGGATGTCGCCCGACGAGGCGTTGATGCGGCAGATTTGCGACGCCTTTTGTTACAGGATCATAAACGATGCCGGCGATTCATGTTACGAGGCGCGCCGGGCGTTGGTGGATAAAGGCGATTTCAAGACATATTTTTACGGCAATTTCGGCACGGTCTCTTTTTCGGTCGAGGTTTCCGATACCACGATCCAGAATCCGGCCATGGTCGATGGTATCGTCGCCCGCAACCTGCCCGGCCAATATTATCTTTTAAGCCGCGCCCTCGGGCCGGGAATCACCGGCATTATCCGCGATTCGATCACGCTCGAACCGCTCGAGGCCGAAGTTCAGGTGTTGGAAAGGATAAACGCCGATATCAATCCACGCCTGTCGCGGCCGGATTTCGGCCGCTACCGCCGGGTCCTGGCTCCCGGAAACTATAACCTTCGCTTTCTGAAAAACGGCTACCGCACCAAACAGGTGGCGGTGACGGTGGGAGCCAATCAACCAACCGAGGTCAACGTGTTGCTTAGTCCGCTAAATCCGAGGCCGCCGGCTCCACAACTCGGTACACCGGCGGCGGGCGATACACTCCCCCCGGATTCCCTGAGTTTCGATTGGAGCGACTCTCCTTATGCGAGCAGATATTTAATAGAGGTGGCTCTGGATTCGCTGTTCGATTGGCTGGTCGTTCTCGATTCCAACGTGGCCGTATCGGCCTATACCTCCGGGTTCACGTTCGACGACGGCCGCCATTTCTGGAGAGTCAAAGGTGGCAATAACTACGGTTGGGGTCCGTATTCGGTCAAAAGAGATTTTTTCGTCGAAACGCCTTCGGCGATTGAAGGCGCTGATGCACCCACCGAGTGGCGTCTCTATCAAAATTATCCGAATCCGTTCAATCTGACGACCAACATAATGTTCGAATTGCCTGCCGAGGCCGCCGTCAATATTGAGATTTTCGATATCGCCGGCCGACGGATCGCTTTCTACGATCTGGGAAGATTCCCCGCCGGAAAGCACAATTTCAACTGGCATGGTTTGAATGAAGAGGAAAAGCCGGTGTCATCGGGAATTTACTTCTATAGAGTTCAGGCGGGGGAGGTCGATTTCGCCAGAAAAATGCTTCTGATAAAATAAGAAAAGAGGGCTAAACAGTATCGTTTGGAGGAAATGAGAATATGAGAAGGGGTATTTTGGTTTATTTTTCGATCGCGTGTTTGAGCGTCGGGGCGAATTCCTGGCCGCTTTTGGATCTAAGTCCCGATACGCTTAAATTCGGCTATGTTTCGGTAGGCGGCAGCCACAGCCGGCCGCTGACGCTGATTAATATCGGTGATCAACCGTTGGTCGTTGACTCGGCAATCGGCAATCCTGCCTTTATGCCGCATCTTCCGGCGAACCCTATCATGCCCGGGGATACCGTCGTGATAACAATCGATTTTCGGCCGACGGAAATCGCCGACTTCGGCGGAACGATCGGTTTCCGTTACAATAATCCCGCTAATCCTGTCGCCACATTGTCCACGGTCGCCCGCGGTGTTCGTTCATTCTATCCCGGCGAACCGATATGGATATTTCAGCATATAGAAGATGTGGTCTGCGTGGCGGCCACCGAGGATTATGACGGTGACGGATTCCCCGATCTGGTGGCGGAGGGGTTCGATGCCGGCGCCAGCGGCGACAATCTGGTCTGTTTTTCCGGGTCGGGAGATGGTATCCCCAATGTGTTGTGGTCGGCCAGACCTATCGGCGGGCCGTCGAACTCAGGTGGCTGGGGCGATGCCTGTCTGAATTATGGCAGGGATCATAACGGCGACGGCCATGGAGATATCCTGCTCGGTACGGCCTGGGGCAGCCGCTCGGTTTTCGTGATCGACGGCATGACCGGTCAGACGATCTGGTCGTTCGATACTTACCAGAACCCGCCCTCGGGATGGATCTATTCGGTCGTCGAGGCCAACGACATGAACGGCGACGGCATACCTGAGGTTTTCGCTGGGGCTGGTAGCGATTGCGATAAAGTGTTTTGTTTCGACGGAGCCACGGGGGCGGTGCGCTGGCAAAGACAGGCCGAAGATGCGGTCATGTCGGTAGCCTCGCTTTCCGACATCAACGCCGACTCCTGCG
>CAZHVC010000063.1:0-7831 GCA_964535765.1 uncultured Ignavibacteria bacterium
GAAAATAGATGATGTAATTCGGCATGCTCTTTTACCTCCGACTGAATAAAGATCGAGCATTTGTCGGGATCGAGCCCGGCGGCAAGATAATCGCATGCCATCTGAAACACACGGTCCTTGAGGCCGTCTGTATCGGCGTAGTCGGAAGTCAGGGAATGCCAATCGACAATACAAAGATAGGTTTCATATTGATTTTGTAGCTCGACCCAGTTTTTCAGCGCCCCTTCATAATTGCCGAGGTGAAGCTGGCCGGTCGGCTGCATTCCAGATAAAATTACACCTTTCATCCTGACATGATTCCTAAAGTTGCCCGCGCTTGCGTCAGAGAACCGGTCCGGCGATGCGGCCGGAACTGGAGGCGCTGACATGTTGCTTATCAAGGAAACCGGCTTGGGGTGACCTCTCTTCTCAGTTACTTCATTTGGGTTTTCTGGCCTACATCAATCAAGAAACAGATATCTTCGCCAGCGATTGTCCTGCGGATCCATGAATTGCTGAATAAACGTTATGTGGCTCGGCCGTTTTGGTTTTCGCAACAGGACCATGTTCGCTTGTTCCGGCAGTCTTTGACCTTTAAGATTATTGCATTCGGGGCAGGCCGCCACGAGGTTTTCCCAGGTATCCTGTCCCCCCATCTGTCGCGGTATGACATGGTCGACGGTCATATCCGGTGTCTTTCGACCGCAGTACTGACACCTTCCCCCATCTCTTTTGATAATATTTTTCCGCGAAAGGAGAACCCGCTTGGCCGGAATCTTCACGAAATTCGCCAGGCGCACAACCGAAGGCACCGGCAAACTTGTTCTTACCGAGTGAACGCGTTGTCCATCAAGAGATTCTATCATCTCGGCTCGATTAAGAACGACCATGACAATCGCTCGCCTGACGGTGCAGACGGTTAACGGTTCGTAATTCTGATTTAGAATCAATACATGCCCATTCAGCATCAGCAATCCCGGCATGCTTTATCACCTGTAATCTATCACCAATATTGATTTTGTCAATAGAATTTCCCCCCAGCCTAATTAATTAAATCGATATAATTTTTAAGGTTAACCGTTATTGAACAATTCCGGAGGAACAATTCGGCGCAATCATCATTTAAGAACAATGGTACAGCTTGACATTTCGGGCGTATCAACTATTTTGATAAAATGCGGGAAATAATCGGCAACGCCCTGGCCATTATCGGCATCTCGGTCCTTCTGGCATTCGGCTCGAATCTGGTGCACCCGAAAAAGATCCCCTGGGTCGGAATCTGGCCGGACAACCGCCGCATCCAAGCGCTCGACAAACCGCCGTCATTCGATCCGCAAACGGATTCCTTAATCACGCTCGAAGAAGCGTTTTTGTTGTGGAAAGATAAAAGCGCGGTCTTTATCGACACGCGTGAGCCCGAAGAATTCGCCGAGGGGCATATACCGGGCGCCATAAATCTGCCGTTTGAGCATTGGCATGATTTCTGGGATGCCGCAAGGCCTCGGATCGGAACCAGCGACCGTATCGTAACCTATTGCGGCGGATTGGATTGCGAGCTTTCGCTTTATGCGGCGAGGGAGTTGCAATCGCTTGGCTACGGCCGGCCGCTCATATTTTTCGGCGGCTACGTGAGATGGACCGAGCAAGGACTGCCAATTGAGCAAAGTCATAAATAGCCGAACAATCGTGACCGCCCTACTCTGTCTGGTCGTCGGCGGCATTTTCGTTTATGCCTCTATCGATAAGATCATCAATCCCGAGGCATTTGCCAGGGTGATTCATAATTACCGCCTGTTGCCGCCAATCGCCATAAACGCTTTTGCCATCATTCTGCCCTGGATCGAGTTGACGGCAGGGGTATGCTTGATGCTCGGATTCAAGTACCGATCGGCGAATCTGGTCATATTTTTGATGACAATTGTTTTTGTGGCGGCGCTCGGGTCTGCCTATATCCGGGGAATAAATCTCAACTGTGGCTGTTTTTCGACGGCGGCGACGACGAAGTCGAATTTGCTTGCCCGAATAATAGAAGATCTCCTCATAATTGCCGGGAATATAATCATACATTTCAATTTCAGGCTTAGAAGACATAAATAATCGGGTCGCCTTGGTCAGGATTGGTCGATTTTCAATCGTTAGAGGCGAAAATGAGCACCCGCTCGGCCAATAAAGCCGCAATATTCGGTAGTCCAGTTGCTTTGGCTGAAGAGCAGAAGTTGTATTGGCTAATTCAAAGGTTCAGGTTCGGCGATTATCTGCACCCGGATCTTTTCACCTGATTGGATATAACCGGCATTCGGCGGTATGATAATCAGGCCATTTACGGTGGAAAAAGCCCTCAACGAGCTGTTGTTTCGCAGGGCCGGAGCCACCTGAAACCCATTCTCGGTCAGGGTTACTATTCCCCGGATATAAGTGGTCACGCCGTCTTCACCTCTAATATCCCGGGTCAGGGTAGCCAGCACTTCAGTGCGACGAGTAACGCTCATTCCCATCATCTTCATCAATGCCGGACGAACGAATTGTTCGAGCACGATAAAGGATGAGTACGGGTGCCCCGACATCCCGAATATCGGAGTATTGCCGCAGATGCCGAAAATCATCGGTTTTCCGGGTTTAATGGCCACTTTCCAGAATTTGATATCCATGCCGACCCGTTCAAGGATTTTTTTCACAAATGTGAAATCCTCAAGGGCAGGTCCGATACTGCTGATCAGCATATCATGCTCAAGTCCTTCCAGAATCTTTTTTTGAATGGCCTCCCGATCATGACCGGCGATGCCGAGGTCAACCGGGTGCGCCCCATATTCAGCGAGCTGCGAATATAGGGCAAACCGATTCGAGCATCTCATCATGCCGTAGGGAAGCGGACCGTCGCTTTCGCTGAAAGCGCTGCCGGTGACCAGAAACGAAACTCTCGGCTGGCGATAACATTTGACTTCGTTCATTCCAAGCGCGGACAAGATGCTGATATCGGCGGCATTAATCCCTTTGCCTTTGGTCAGCACCAACGTTCCCTTTACGATATCCTCACCCTTTTTTCTGATATTTTCGCCCGCGATCGGCTGTTTGTAGATCATTCCCTTGTCGTTGGTCTGCCTTACGATATGTTCGTCGAGCAGAACGCTGTCCGCTCCTTCCGGGATAGGCGCTCCCGAGGTGATTTTCACGGCGTGTCCCGGTTCAATCGCTTTGGGCCATTTTTTGCCGGGGAATAATTCGCCGTCGATATAGATTTCAATGGGGCACTTGTGGGAAGCTCCGGCGGCGAATTTTGAATCCAGCGCATAACCAGACATCATGGCGTAATCGAAGGCGGGAACATCTTCCGACGATACGATATCTTCCGCAAGAACGCGGCCGCGGGCCTCCAATATCGGAGTGCTTACCGGTTCGAGCACTCTCGTTAAATCAAGAACAATTTGTAAGGCTTTATCTACGGAAATCATTTCCACCCCTCCGGTTGGTTTCCTACCTGAATATGCTCATAACACCATCATGGTGAATCCTATAGGGACTATAAATCAGCTGAGACCGGAATGGTAAGTAACTGCTACCGCCTCTAATTGCGGAGAAAATAGCCTGAGCCTAATATATTGTCAAGCAAAATCTTGTGAAAATAGCCACATTTTCGGGCCGGGCCTGGTCGGCGGCAGCCAATCAAGCTGCGGGAAGGGGAACCAACGTCAGATTAGAAATGCCGCCGGCAGCGGCAAGCGCCGTTTATCTGGTTCCGGCTCCCAGAATTGCGGAATACTCCTTTGGTGATTTCAGGATTTCCACAGCCCTGTTCAAATATGGGTCGGTTTTCAGAACTATCTGGCGATAGACAGCTTTCTCCCCGTAAAGTCGGGTAAGAATGTCGCGCTTTATCGAGCGCTTTATATAATCCAGGCTTTCCTCGAATTGCCGCTCTTTATCGGCCTTGATTTCATTTCTAAGAAGCGCGATTTCATCGGCGTAGAGGCTGCTCTTACCAGATTTTTCGGCAGTCTTTTCAAGACGTTCCAGATCCAGCTCGAGCTCAGATTTGTAAGTGAACTTCTTTTCCTTGAGGAACGCCTTGAATTCTTCGATCATCTGGGGAGTCACCTCGAAATCCTCAGGCAACGAAGCATGACTGGTCGAGTATCGGACGGAAAAGTCGAAAAACATCGAAAGCCGTTCGAGATTTAATTCGAGGGCGTTCAGCTTCTCATCTTCTACCGTCAGGTCGGGCACCACTCCCCCACCGCCATAAACGATACGTCCGCCGCGCGTATGGAACAACTCTCTTTTCGTCGAATCCTGTGCTTCGGCCGAATCCGCGGTCGTCTCGTCGGTATCCTCCGCCATTCTTTCGGGGTGGCGGGTCGATCGGGTATCTTTCTGTATGCATCTTCCGGAGGGAATATACCATTTGGCGGTGGTCAATTTCAAAGCCACTTCGTCGGACAAGGGATAGATTTGCTGGACGAGCCCCTTCCCGAAAGTGGTGTTACCCAGTATAATTCCCCTGTCCCAATCCTGAATGGCGCCCGCCACGATTTCCGAGGCCGAAGCCGACATCTCATTGACGAGAATCACCAAGGGGACGCTGCTGGGGATTTTTGGCTCTTCAAGCGAATAAAGCGTCCGGTTTTGGTCTTCACTTCTGCCTCTTGTCGAGGTCACCTCGGAACCTTTCGGCAAAAAATAGCCGGCAACCTTTACCGCCTGATCAAGCAACCCGCCGCCGTTCGAACGCAGATCGAAAATTATCCCTTCAACGTTATCCTTGAGGATTTCAGTGAAAGCGGCTTCAAGCTCGGTCTGCGCTTCCTCGCCAAATCTGGCCAATCTCACATAGCCGAGTTTGGCGCCATGACTGTCAAAAGTGGAATAAAAAGGTACGGTTTTGATTTCGATCACCGCTCTCTCGATCGTATATTCCAGCGGCTGATCAACTCCCTCTCTTTCGATGGTCAGGGTAACCCGGGTGCCGGCCGGCCCTCTCATCAAATTTGAGGCATCCTCCGTAGTCATACCTTTGGTGGATTTATCGTCGATGCGCATGATTTTGTCGCCTGCCCGCAGACCCATGCGATACGCCGGCGTTCCCTCCATAGGGGCGACCACCATAATCACTCCGTCTTTCTGCATTATGGTCATGCCAAGGCCGGAGTATTTGCCCGTGGTCGATTCCTGTAAACGATCATACTGTTTGCGCTCGAGAAACTCGGAGAAAGGATCGAGAATATCAATCATCCCCCGTATTCCGGCATAAATCAGGTCCTTGGAATCGATTTCGTCCACATAGCGGGCGTTAATGTTAAAAGCGACATTTGAAGACAATTTCAGATACCCATAAAGGGAATCGCTCGGTCTCTGGGCGGTAGCGAACAGATACAGCCCGATAACGCCGACCACGAGCATTATATATATGGCTTTCCTTTTTAGCATTTTTCCTCCGTCCTGCAATATAGTATCGGCCGATGAAGATTCCGCCATTATCAACTATGAATTAATACCCGCGAGTTCTCCAATTTGTTGCAAAAAGCGCCAGGCCGCTCAATGAGACAGCCAGAAAGACCGCTTCGTAAGGAATAGTAGCCACCAGCAAACCGACCGAAACGGTCGTGCCGACCATGGCTCCGGCCAAATCTATTCCATAGGGCAGTCCGGGTCGGTTATCGAACGTTTTTGCATTGGTGGTATAGCCAAGCCCCCCGGCGAGTCCCGCCAGTCCAACAAGCAGCAGCCAGAACCATTCGCATCGAGGCTGCAGCAGGCTGAGCAGACCGAGAATAGTAAAAATGACATAGGGAATCATCGAACTGCCGAGAATCGTTTTTAACAGAGGGTGCTTAAAGGTTATATATGTTCCCCAGAAAGCCCCGAAGACCATACCGGCCATGAACAAACCCATGATCATACCCAGCGCCAGATACATGTATCCTCCCAGTATCTGGATGAAGAAAAGCGCGATAATTTCGATCAGAAAAGCGCAAACCCCGAAATAAAAAATATTGATAAGTGGTAGAAAACGTCTATCGGCGAAATTGCTGCTGATCAGGGTTATGGCAATGCCGACTATCAGCAACGTGATGACGGTATAGAAATTCACGAAGCCGCGTAACCCGTACCAAGAGCCGAACTGCGACAGGTAATAGGCCAACCCGTGCCCGATAGCAAGCAGATGAGACCGCGGTTCTTCGCCCTCTAATTGCTTTAGGGTCTGGTTCAGCTTGAAATCATTCAATCTTGACATTATGAGCGACTTGTTGAAATACGGCGATTGTATTTGAAGGCTGTCGCATCTTTCAAGCAAAGCCGATAGATTCGGTATCGACCAGGGTTCATCGAAACATACGAATGTCAATCTATCACCCGGGATGATTTGGATGCCGGAGAAAAGCGATCTCAGGTTGCGGTGAAGCATGACAATCCGCCGTCTAAGTTCGGGATGCCACATCCCATCGTAGGCCGGAATCGAAATGGAAAGGATGCCGCCGGCGGCTAAATTGTTCCGGCAAAGGTCGAGAAAGCGATAAGTCTCGAGCCGATAATCATAGAACGACAAAAGGCGGCCGGCGGTTATGCTTATGACATCGAGTTTCCGCTTGTTGCCGGAGAAAAATGATATCGGATCTTTCAGCCAGACATTCATCTCGGGCGGATACTGCCCGGCGTTAAGCAGCCTATACCAGCGGTTTTCCGGAAAAATATAAATTCGCTTGATACTTTTGGGCACCAATTGATCGACCATATGAAATTCGGCGCCCACGAAGGCGATATCTTTCATTTCCGGCTTCATCAAATACGACCAATAGAATATTTCCTGGCCGAGTACGTCATCTGGAAAATCAGCCAGTTTGACTCCGCCGGCATAGAGAGTCGTCAACTCGGCGCTGACCGTGGCATCGTAACGAATCAGCCGACTGGAAACGGAATCCTTAAATTTGAACGGGTCGTAATGGATTTTCAGCAGCGCGTTTTCGATTCCGGCATCAAAACCGGAAGCAAGGCAAACTATCGCAAGCATAATCAGCGGAGCCTTGACATACTTCGGCGGTATCGCCACGGCCAAACATACCATGGCAAGGCAAATCGCCAGCGCTATATCCCGGCCGCCGACCAGATAATAGATCGTGGTCAGTATGCCGGCGGCCAAAGCCCCGATTGCTTCCCCCCAATAAGCCCTGCTGGAACGTCCCTCGCCGCGGCCGTGGAAGGCCACCGAGGAAAATAAACCGCCGCTTATGAAACAGACGGGAAACAACGATATGATCACTCCGATCAGATAAATATGCGGCGCCGGAAGCTGTCCGGGAGGCAATCCGAAAATCCTATCCGTCAGGAAAAACTGAATCGCCGACAGCGGCACGAAAATCGCCAGCAGGGAAAAAAGAAGGCGCGGCCGAATTTTCTTGATCAGGAAAGCCCCCATTCCCGTAAAAAGCAGCCAGAGAAAGAAAAATATGCTCAAGTATATCTCGTTTCCGCCGGAAAAACCGACGGCCAGTCGCGCCAAAACAACTTGAACCGAAAGGCTGATAAATCCAAGATTGAAAGAGCCGAAAATCAGCTCCAGATCCCGGGGATTTCTATCCGGCAATCGGGACACCTTCCATTTTGCATTTCATTTTCGACGATTTGGAATCCGGATCTCAGAATAAGGCGGCGGCCGCATTTATGGCAACGCGTGTTTTCTTCCTGGTGGCCGAAAACGTTGCCGATGTATGGATAGTGAATCCCCTCGGCACGGGCAATGGCGGTCGCCTTCTCGAGAGTGCTTTTAGGGGTCATCGGAATATTGTTCATAAGATAGGCCGGATGAAATCGGGTGAAATGAACCGGCACGTCGGGGCCCAAATTGGCCGCCAACCATCCG
>CAZHVC010000064.1:0-7784 GCA_964535765.1 uncultured Ignavibacteria bacterium
CCGCCAGGATATCGGCAGTTCAAGTCTGAAACCCCTCGATAACCTATAGAACTGGGTAAAATCAACTTTATAGCGCCGGATATCATAGGCACCTGAATAGACAAGGCGTCTATCGGCGGCGTATCCCGCAGCGAACAGGTATCCAACCGAATTCCACGGATTGAGCCGAAGCTCAACGTCGATCGCGCTTAACCTGTCGTCCACCGACTCAAAATCGTATTGAGATCCCTTATTCTTCGACAGGTTCAACGCATTGCGGACATATTCGAAAGGCGGAGGAAGCCTTAACGTGGTTCGGTGACGCATAACGAAACTTTCATATTGTGAACGGACGGCGTTGCCGAAAGCCGGAAACAGATGGCCGATTTTCAGATTGGTGCCCGGGGCAAGATCGTTTTCGAAAGACAAATCGTTTTCGACCGTGACTCTGCCGGCGAAAGACGATTCGAATAAAGCATCGCCCTCGAAACGTGCCCGCCAACCACCGCCGATTTCATAACCCGCCGGACTGAAATCTTCAAGCAGCCCTGCCGGCCGGATCACTTGGACATATTCGCCGCCCTGTTCGGGAACGTAATCCTGCCCATCCAGACGGTAATCCCCCTTGCCGCGCCCAACGTAAACGAATTCCCGTATCTTCGCCGGTCTGGTCGATCCGTTCAGGTTTTCGAAAAAAGCGAAAGCCAGACCCGGGTAAGTAAACTCAATTTTGGAGTTTCCGGCGTATTTCAGCGAATTTTCGATCAGCGGGTAGAAAGCTTGATTGTCAATGACCGCCATCCTCAATTCCCCCGATACCCCTTTTCCGGCGCCGGCAAGTCCGACCGCCGCTTCATATTGGTCAACCCGGCTTTGATAAATCCATTGGTTCGAGGTAAATACCGAAGGGGCGAAGCGCCGGCGGCGCTGGATATATTTTCCGCTTGAGAATAATCTTCGGGTAATTTTGATTTCCGCCGAAGATTCGATCTCCACAACCTTGACACCTTCCTCTTTTCGATCCTGACCCCGCTTAAAATCGTAGCGACCGATTAGCGAGGAAGTGAATCCGTTATCGGAAAAACGCACCCCGGCATCGAATCTATCCCAATTCGCCTTGTTGATCGAGCCCGCCAACCGTGATTCCGACAGATCAGCCGAGCCGAATACCGTAAATTTGCGCGAGGCCATGAGGGAAACATGCCCGAAACGGTTATTGGCCGAAATGCTGTCTGCTTTCAACTCGCCGATTCCGGCGCGAATGTATTCGCCGATATTCGACACGGCCGCCGTCGCAAGCTCGGTAAGACGCTCGAATCGGCCGGTTGAAGTCAACGGCAGATTGTATTGCCGGTATAATTCGACCGTATCTATTTTCCCCGGAGCGACGAAATCGTCGTCGAATCTTCTGGCTTTGATTTCCAAAATATTGAAACTCCAGAATCGGCCTGCCGCCGAAATACTATCTCTTTTCAGGCCGCCATTAAGAGAAAACCCGAATCCCGACTTGATAATATCACGAGACGACAGTTTATTCCGGTCATACCTGGAAGCCGCCAGTTCACCTTGAACGTGAAATCCGCCTTCCGACTTGAATATGACCGAACCGTAATTCGCCGAATTCGGCAGTGGTAAGTACTTGCGGGGCAGATAGGATCCGGAACCATTCCCGACATAAATATATCTTCCGAATCCCGCATATTCGTAATCTCCCTTGCCGGCGCCCACGAGACTGAAATAGACATCGTACGAACCGGAATCGGTCCCGGAATAGACGTAGATAGTATCAAAGAGAGAATCCACGATCGCCTCGTAATTCCCCTGATTTTGCCCGACATAGACGGCGCCGCCGACATAGGCGGATTCGGGGTCTGCGCCGGCCGCCGCGATCGCCTCTTTTTCAGCATCGCCGAATTCAAAAGCCCGGGGACGCATTTCATCGTCGATTTCGCCGATATATTGAAATCCGATGGTCAAACCGCGTTCCAGCGTAAGACCGCCTCGATGAAACGAGCGGCGGTAATTTTCCAAAGGCGCTTGATACTTGATGCTTATCAGACTTTGCGAGGAGATGACCACCCTGGGCGCAAAAGTGATATATCCGTAATCGTAGTCGATTACATAATCGTTATCGATTCCTCTGAACAGTTTTCTGCCGTTTATGAAGACTTCATCGGTTCCCGGAATTACGGCCTGCCGGCCGGAACCCGTATTGGTCGTAATCTCATTGCCGATTATCGGGTAAGGTCCCTGCCGACCGTCAATACCGAAGAATCTTGTTTCCCTCTGTGCCCCCGGGGAAAAAGCGATGACTCCGCCGCCGGATGCCGCACCGCTATTGCCGCTCAACTCGAGCCCGATCAATCTGCGCCTGAAATCGAGAATCGATCCCTGAACGCCGGATATATCCAGATTGCCGAAATTTGCGGCGAACGACGGCGCAATAAGATTGACAGTAACCCGATCCAGCTCATCCACGGCGGCGGTTCCGCCTCCGGCGCCGAGATTTCGATCTGAGATATTTCCCGAGAGTCGAACGTTGCGGCCGAGATTTCCGCCGACGATCAAATCGAGACTCTGGGTCAATGACGGCTCGCCGCTGTTCCCGAAATTGATAGCGAAGTTTTTGCTTCCTGCCAGCTCAAGATCACCCGATTGTCTGCCGACAGGCGACATCTGCGCAGCGACAATCGCCGGTTCCTGCTGATCGATTTCGTTCGGCCGCATCAGGTAATATCTGCTGCTCAGTTTAAGCGGCCAGACCTGCAGCCGGACCAACACGGTATCCCCGATAGCCAGAGGCCGCGAAAATATTATGATCTTTTCCTTGAGATCGATTTCATAATCGATGCCGCTGGTAAAAACCGAATCCCTATATAGAATCTCCTCGCTTGCGGGTACTATTTGATTCTGACATAGAGCATATGGCCCGGTTGTGCCGTTTCCGACTACAACGATTTCTATTTTCGCGGCGGCCCGGGCGATTCCTGCGCCAAGTAGAAGCAGCAGCAGAAGGCGCCTCACCGGTCAATCCCCATAAAGCGGCTTTAACAGCAGAATCCGCGAAAGCCCCGCATCCGCCAGATACAGCAGCGTATCGCCCGAGGGACAGACGGCCGACAATGATAAGGAAGCACCGAAATCAACGCCGCTCCAGGTGACAATGACGTTGCCCCGCCGGTCAAGGCCGTTAAGTCCACTTTTATCAATCGTCCAGATTATTCCGTTCGGAGCCACACCCACCGAGTTGGGAGCCTGCGCCAGGCGAGTATCGTAAGCGGCGATCGGCGTCCCGAAATCATCGAAAACAACGATTTTCCGGCGGAGTCTATCGGCAACTACGATTCTTGAATCGGACGCCAGAGCGATGCCGGCCGGATATCCGATTTCCAGATGGCTTCCGACTTCCCCGAAACTATTCACATAGCCGAAAAAAGGATCGAGTTTGTAACAGCCTCCCAGCCCGTCATCGCCGAGATAGATATAGCCGCCGCGGCTGATCTTTATTGCGGTCAAATAGCGAAAAGAAATCAACTGCCCGCGCCAGAATCCGGTTTGCGAAGAAATATGGTTAAGCCGAAAATCGAAAATCATGACGCGTGAATTCCCCGAATCGATGACATAAACGTTGGAAACGTTATCGATCGCCAGCGAAACCGGTCCTTTCATGGACTCAGCCTGCGAGCCGGATCCGCCGCATTCGGCCATGAAGTCGCCGTTCGGATCGAGTTTTACCACCCGGTCGTTGCCGTAATCGGCTATGAATATTTCCCCCCTGTCGTTTACAGCGATGTCGGCGGGAGCTTTAAGCGGTTTATTTGATCCGATTTCCGGGCCAAACACGCCGATCGGAATAACACCGACCACCCTCGGACGGAGTGCCGGATCCGCAAGGTCTTTACCGCCGCATCGGCAAAAGAGCCAAAAAGCGGATAGGAAAAAAATCAGACACGAACCCGACATCAATAGAGTTGCTTGGATAGGCCAAGATAAAACGACGGATTGTCCGGCCCGGGATTAAAGCGGTAATCTATCGTAATTCCCGAAAATCCCAGCCGCCTGTTGAATTTTCCCGCCGAGATGAAAGCGTCGATAGCCGAGACCAAATGATTGACGATGATGCCGCCGATCACGAGATCGGCGTGCTTGTACGCGGTCTTGCCTTGATTGCGCAACTTGCGATAATGTTCGCGCGATTGCCGACTGTCCCAGTTCCAGTAATATTCCGGGGTTTCAGGAAAAATCAGCGCTTCTTCCCGGTCGATCACTCTGATCATCTGATTATATCCGAATCCGTCCGGCTCGTTGCGATCGCGGTTGTCGTAGTAAGTCAATTTCGTCCAGTAACGATCATCATCGTTGAAAGGACAGGCGCCGGCCCGTAGAATCGCCCAACCCTTAGAGGCCTCGTTTTTCATCTTTGCGTACCTGCGGAAACCATAAAACGACAACCACAATCCGCTTTCGATCCCGGCGTATAATTTGGCTTTGAAAATGTTTTCGGAGTAATAATGGCCGGCGCCGGGCAAAATCAGCGAGTACAGGCCGGCAAGGAGTTTCGATTTGGGCGCACTCCCGACGAGCTGACCCGGCAACGGGATGTTCAGATCTTCATCGCCGGCGGTAAGCCTTTCGTACAACCTAAGTTCAAAGGCGGTCGTGATCGATCCGGCGGCCGCCGTCGAAACCACCGAGATCGTCATGAAAATCAGCAAAGCGATATTACGCATATTAAAACTTATAATCCATCGTCAATACCGGCGCCAAGGTTCTGCCGAATTCGCGTGACTTGAATTTAAGCGAAAACCTCTTCTGTCCCTTGTTAAATTTCTTGGCCGTAAGAGCGGCATCGAAAGCCGATATCAGGTGATTGCCGATCGCCACCATGATCATCGTATTTGAATTTTGATACAGATCATTGGCTTGGCGGCGCAAATCGAGATAAAAGTCGCGATGGGGTGAAGTGGTCTCTTCGCCGAAAGGCGGCGGCTCAATGTCTATATCGTCCCAGCCGATCTGAAACTCATTGTATTTGCCGATGTTTTCATAATATTCATGATTGAACACCGGTCGGTTATTGTAATCATCCCAGGGCATTTCGTGCGAATAATTGTCCCTGATATCCTCCGGTATCTGATTCCACCAAGCGCGGAATTCCCGCCAATCGTAATGAGCATCGGCAAAAGCGATATATTCGTTCTTCTTTTTGTCGCCTTTGTTTTGATAGACGAAGTAAGCCGTCCAAATGGTCGCTTCTATACCGAGAAAAACGAACGGCCTTATGCGGGAACCGGCGTAATATTGACCCGCGCCGGGGACGGCCAAAGAATAAAAGAAGGCTTTTTTGGTAGATTTGGTTCCGAATTGGTAAATATCCGCCTCGAGCGGTTCGTCCTCGAACTCAAATTCGGAATTATCGGCCAAAAAACGACCGACTGTCATGTCCGCCTTGGCAAAATGATCTTTTACGGTGACACCTCTATCGGCCATCGCCGGCTGCGCCGCCAGGATTGAAATCAGTATGGTCACTCCAATCACGCGCATCGTTCCTCCTCTATTTTATCAAGGCAACTTTCAAAATCACGTGCTTCTTCGTATCGGCCGCTTTAGCCTCGAGCCTGGCCAGATACACACCGGAAGCGATATCATGGCAATCCCAGGCGATCTCGTTATCCGATCCGGCCGTTGCCACACCGAACAAATTGTCCACGAGTTCGCCGGACATGTCAAATATTTTTACATTTATCTCGGCGTCGCGATCGGAATAATAGCGGAAAGCCAATCTGTCCGAAGCCGGATTGGGGTAACAATATACGGTTCCCTCAGCCAAGAATCCGGCGGGAGTGTCAATCGGCTTATCGAATTGCGGTCCTAAAACCGGATTGGCTTTATGGCTGCCGGCGGCCATCGGCCAGGGATTATTCAAATAATCATTGTCGGCTTCAAGATTCCAGGCCGTGACGAAACCGAAACTATCGAGGGCGGCAACCTCTATTGTGCCGTTATCGTCAAGATCGCAAGCTGTCGGCGGCCCGATCAAGCGATAGGTCGTCGGCAATGGAAATCCCGGCAGAGACACCCCCCGGTGATCGTAAGCGGCGAATCCGCCCGGCGGCAAAGCGAAAATTATATCAGGATATCCGTCCGAATTCAGGTCGGCCAGAGTCACCTCCGGGGATTCGAGAGAATTGTCCCGAACGACGTCCAATCTCACGGGAAAGCCGTTGAGAGATACGCCATTGCGGTTGAACGCATAGACCGTCAGAAATCGGTCGCCGCCGATCAGCGCGATATCGGGATAACCATCGGCGTCGATATCGCCCACTGCCGGAGGGCCGGGATTGGGCAGCGCCCGCATCAGATACGACTGACTCGCCCCATCGATCAAGCAAAGCCGGTCGCCGACAACCACGGCGGCATCGGCCGAAAAATCCCTATTGAAATCGGCGACCGCCAACCCACCGAACCGTCCATTCGGAAGCTCGATTTCGACAACGTATGAAAAGGATAACCCGCTCCGCCGCAGAATTCGACAGGTATGGGATATGTCATCCCCGCAAATCATATAAGCCAGCGATTCGGCCACGGCCATCGATCTCGGTATTCGAGTCAGGCTGTCCAGCCTTGCCATTGCCAGACTTTCAGGCGCGACCATCTTGAGATATCGCACCGTTCGATCCTCCAGACCGATCAATATTTCGTCATATCCGTCGAGATCCAGATCGACGGCCAGAGGAGGCGCGGTGACAGCGGCAGGAAAAGTCATTTGGGCCATCACATCGGCCAACGAATCGAGCGGTGAAATATCGACAGGAGCATAAATCCGCAAAATACCGCGATTATCGAGCAAAACGACTTCAAGCTGATCATCCCCTATAAGATTTCCGGCGTTCGGTTTGGCGGCAAACGAAGTGTCATTGAGGGTGAACAAGGGCAAATCATAAATCAGCGAATCGCCGTCGAAACGCGGCACGTACAAACCGGACGTCAGTGGAAAATACGGCGTGCCGTCGTTTTTCAAACAAACCGCGAATCTTCCACCTCCGGTCAGCAACTCGTGGCGGCCGTCGGCATCCAAATCGAGGAATATAAGAGGCGAGTTATCCCCGATATATGGGAAACCCATGACCGGGAATCCCTGGCGGAACCAGTCAATTTTAATGTTGCAGTACATCAATGTATCCGATGAATCGATATCGGTGATCCAGATATGGCTGTCGGCGCCGAGATTCGAGCGGCTGCTCGGATTGGTGAACGGCGACAGGGCGGCATTATTGTCTATTCGGTAAAAATCTCCGGCGGATCCGAAACCAGTGAAATAGTTGCCGCCGAAATCCAAAATACCGTCGGCCTCGACGATCGTCAGAAACCGCCGCGAGGGATCCCATTGAAGGGTGTTGTTGAGGAAATTATTTCTGCCGTTCCCCAAATAATCCATATAGGCAACCGCTTCATCCACATGCCAAATCAAGATGCCATCCCCCGGCAAAAGGCGATCATATTCGCCGGTGGGAACTTTGATGGTGTCGTTCATATCGAAATAGGCATAGCCGGGGCCGAGAATGACACCGGTGACGGGGTCGGCCAGAAGGACGTTGGGAATCGATGGATTATAATCCAGATAACCGAAATCGGCCGCAGTCTGACGATTTTCTATGAGGAAATATTCATGCTCGGAAATCGGCACCTTGACTATTTCGTTGTTGAAATATCCTTGCTCGGCCGCTCTGACCGAAACGTCCTGCTGGTTTACGATCTCATGTACCGCCGAGAAACCGAGATATGCCCTCGACCAGGCGTCCGAC
>CAZHVC010000065.1:0-7764 GCA_964535765.1 uncultured Ignavibacteria bacterium
ATTGGTCTTGAATGAAATAGACTGGCTTTATGACGAATTCATCGCCAAAGTCTCCCGCTGGCGGAAAATGCCGCCGCAGCGCGTCGATTCTTTGGGGCAGGGAAGAGTCTGGTCCGGCCGCCAGGCCGTTTCGACCGGATTGGCCACCCGCGAGGGAGGATTGCTCGATGCTTTGAAACTGGCCGAGTCGCTGGCCCGGCCCCGACCCGGGCAACCGATCGAATACGACGTCTATCCCCGTTATGGATTCAGATTTCCTTTCGGATTCAGTGCGTTCGAAAACGAGTTGGCCGCCATCGGAATCGACCGATTGGCTTTGCCGATCCGCCTGTCGCCGGCCGATGATAGGCCGGCGTTCTATAGGATGCCGTTCGATATCAACATAAAATAGCGGAGGTGAAAATGCATTTTCGGAAATGGGCGCTGTCGATTGTGCTTCTGGTCGGCGCCGCGGCGACGGCCGGTGAATTGAATTTCCCGATCGAAAAACGCCTGCTCGATAACGGCCTAATGGTCCTGCTGTTGCCGGATCGATCTTGTCCGACGGTCACCGTTCAGGCCTGGTACCGATGCGGTTCGAAAGATGAAAGACCCGGAATCACCGGAATCTCCCATCTTTTTGAACACATGATGTTCAAAGGAACCAAAAAATACCCCAAAGAAAAATTCGACCGGCTGGTGATGGGCAACGGCGGAATCAACAACGCCTGGACCTCTTTCGACAACACCACCTATTATGAAGTCATGCCATCCGAAAAACTGGAAGTGGCCATCGATCTCGAAGCCGATCGATCGCGCAACCTGCAAATAAATCAACAAAATCTCGCCACCGAACGCAACGTGGTCATCAACGAAAGATTGATGCGTTACGAAAATTCCCCGTTCGGTGCGCTCTATGAACAACTATACAACAACGCCTACGTCGCCCACCCCTACCGCTGGCTTCCGATCGGTTTTCTGTCCGACATCCAATCGATCACTCTGGAAAATTGCCTTGACTATTACCGAACCCATTACGCCCCGAATAATTGTTTCCTCGTCATCGCCGGCGATATCGATATCGAGACGACCATGAAACTGGTGAATAAATATTACGGTCCCCTGAAAGCCGAATCACCGCCGCCGCCGGTGCGCACGGTCGAACCCGAACAGCGCGGCGAAAAGAGAATTTACTACCATAAGCTGGCGCAATTGCCGGCCGTAATCGCTGGCTTCAAAATCGCCGATGGCGAAAGCGAGGATATCTTTCCCTTGAAAGTGGCCGCGAGAGTATTGTTCGGCGGTGAATCTTCCCGCCTGTATCGCCGACTCGTTTACGAGGAGCGCAAGGCGTTGTTCGTCCAGGGTGAAGCGTCCCGCCTGAACCAGCCGGGTCTTTTTTATGTAGTTGCCGGCGCCGTTCCGAAAGCGAACATGGATTCCCTGGAACAGGAAATCTGGCAGGAAATGGACCGCCTGCAAACCGAACCGATTTCCGAGACGGAATTGCAGAAAGCGAAAAATCAGCTCGAAGCCGAATTCATCATGGGGATGGTTTCCAATGAGGACCGCGCCACTCAGGTCGGTTATTTCGAAATCGACACAGGGGATTACATGAACATCTATAAAGAGGTCGATGGCTTTCGCCGAGTGACCGCCGCCGATGTCATGCGGGTCGCCGGAAAATATCTGACCGATCGCAATCGCACTGTGGTTATTCTCGTCCCCGAATCGTCGTCACGCGCCGCTGCGGCCGAAAATTAGCGCTGGGAGGAATACCGTGAAAAAATATTTGATTTCCGCACTGCTGACAGTCCTGTTATTTGATTGGCCGGCTTTGGCCCAGGTGAAACTGCCGCCGATTTCCGAATCGAAGCTGGACAACGGCCTTGAAGTCGTCGTGATCGAAAACCATGAATTACCGATAGTCTGGTTGCGGCTGGTGGTCAAATCGGGCTCCGCCTTCGACCCGAACGGCAAAGCCGGCCTGGCCAATCTGACGGCCGGCCTGTTGCGCAAAGGAACCACCGGTCGCAAGGCCACCGAGATAGCCGATCAAATCGATTTCGTCGGCGGCAGCCTCTCCGGATCGGCGGGCCGCGATTATTCGAGCATAACCTGCACCGTTCTGTTAAGACATCTGGATATCGGACTCGACCTGTTTTCGGACATCATTCTTCACCCCGCCTTCGACAGCCTCGAATTCGAACGTGACCGCCAGCGGCAGGTCGCCTCGATCGTGCAGCAAAAGGACGATCCGGGCTCGCTCTGCGAGAAAGCATTCGCCCGTTATCTTTTCGGCGATCACCCTTATGCGCAGCCCGAGGAAGGAACGGAAAGCAGCCTGGCTGCTCTTTCGTTCACCGACGCTAAGGATTTTTATAATGCCTACTATCGCCCCAATAACGCGTTTCTGATTTTCGCCGGCGATATCGAACCGGCCGCCGCTTTCGCCGCCGCCCAGAGATATTTCGGATCATGGCAACCGGCAGAAATAGCGCAACCGCAACTTGCTCCCTGCAAAAATCCCGAGGGGTATTCGATCATTCTGGTCGATAAACCCGATGCTTCTCAGGCAAATATCCGTTTCGGCCGTCTCGGTTTGACCCGCGACAATCCCGACTACTACCCGTTTCTTCTGATGAACTATATCATGGGCGCCTCTTTCACTTCCCGACTTAATCAAGCCGTAAGAGTCGCCAAGGGGTTGACCTATGATATCAGAACGCAGAACGAATGGAATGTCATGCCGGGGGCGTTGTTCTGCGCCACTTTCACCGAAAACGATTCAACTTTGATCGCCTTGCGGGCAGCCATCGATGTGATTGAAAAAATGCGCAACGAAGAGGTTTCCGACATAGAATTCAACGAGGCGCGCAATTTTTATTCCGGCTATTATCCTATGACCTTGGAAACGCCTGAGGCGGTCGCTTCGGAAATAGTCAAAATCAAGCTATACGGCCTACCCGTGTCCTATATAAAAGATTTCACCGCCAATATCCAGAAAGTGACCAAAGCCGATATAAAACGCGCCGCAGCCGAATTCTGGGATACCAAAAATATGATTATCAGCATAGTGACCAAAGCTTCGGCCGTGGAATCCCAGCTGAAATCGCTCGGCAAAGTGCAGACGATTCCCTATGATCAATTATAGCTGTTTGCGTGTAAGGAAAACACCGGTTGATCGGCTCGGGCAAGCCGTCAACACCTGAAATCTACACGAGGGCGCGGACTTCCGCGCCCTCGAAATTTTCCGCCTTACGCTTTTTTCAGCCGCTCGATCAGTTTCGGCAGGATTTCGAACAGATCCCCGACGATGCCGTAGGTTGCCACTTTGAAAATCGGCGCTTCCGGATCCCGGTTTATAGCCACGATTATTTTGGCTGATTGCATCCCTACCAGGTGCTGAATCGCCCCGGATATACCGCAGGCCACATATAACTTTGGATTCACCGTTTTGCCGGTTTGCCCCACCTGGTGCGCGTAGGGGATCCAACCGGCGTCAACGGTGGCTCTCGAAGCGCCGACCGCGCCACCCAGAACCTCCGCCAGTTCGCGTATCAGTTTGAAATTCGCCGGATCGCGTAGGCCCCTGCCGCCGGAAACGATTATATCGGCGTCCGTCAAACTGACCGATTGCCCGCCTTCCTTGACTTTCTCTATAACTTTGGCGGCGGCCCCGTGTTTATTCGGATCGTAGGTGATTTTTTCGATTTTGCCCGTGTTCGCATTCGTGGGCGTCGCCTCGGGAAACGCCTTTGCTCTCAATGTCGCCATCCGCGGACCCGGTCCGTTCGGCGAAACCTTAAGTATCGCTTTGCCGCCGTAGGCCGGCCGGGTGGCCACGATTTCTTCCCCCTCCCAATCGATAGCGATGACATCGGCCGCCAAACCCGAATTCAGCATGGCCGCCAGCCGCGGAAACAGCTCCTTGCCAACGAAACTCGCCCCGCCGATTATCAAACGTGGCCTGACCGAAGCCGCAATTTCCGCCATTATCTTGGCGTAGCTCTCGTCGATAAAGTGTTCGAGCTCGGCGGCGTCGCAATAATAGGCCGCATCCGCCCCGTGCCTGACCAATTCGCCGGCGACAGCCTCGACATTTTTGCCGATACAAACCGCCGCCACTTCAAGCTTTTTCACATCGGCCAATTTTCTGGCGGCCGCCAGCGACTGCTTGGCCACCGGCGCCAATTCTCCGCCTTTAAGTTCCGCAAAAACCAATATCCCGTCGGCCATCTATGACTTCCTTTCGATCTTGGCAATACTCCTGTTTGTATGATTCATCATAATTTTTCCGTTACCTGCGGTCCGACGTCAATTACGTGAACCGGCTTCCTGAAAATCGGCCAGTCTGTTCAATTCTGAAACGATTTCCTCGGTGTCCGTCAATTTCATCAACACTTCTCTGGCGGCGGCCGCTCCCGTCAACCCCTTTATATACCAGGCAATCTGTTTTCTCATTCGAAAAACTCCTGCGGGACTGCCGTATTCTTCAACGGCCTGCCTTAAATGATCGATCGCTGTGCTGATTCGTGTCCGGCTGTTGGGCCCAACCGAATATCGGCCGGAATCCAGATAAGCTTTCACCCGCCCGAAAATCCAGGGATTGCCGAATGCCGCCCGACAAATCATTATGGCATCGCAGCCGGTTTGATCGAACATCGATTTCGCTTTCTCCGGTGAATCGATATCGCCGGAGCCGATTACCGCTATCCCGACCGCCTTCTTCACCTCGGCGATTATGCTCCAATCGGCGTCGCCCGAATACCTTTGGGCGGCCGTCCGCGGATGGATACAGACGGCCTGCGCGCCGCGTTCCTCGGCGATGGTTGCCGCCTCGACGGCCACGATATTCCGGGCGTTTATCCCAGCCCTGATTTTTACCGTGACCGGAATGCTCACGGCCCGGCGGACCGCTCCGATTATCTTGGCCATAAGCGGTAGATCGGAAAGCAACGCGGAACCGCCGTTTTTGTCGATCACCTTCGGTGCGGGGCAACCGAAATTTAAGTCGATAAACTCCGGCGAATATTGCTCGACTATTCGGGCTGCCTCCGCCATGACCTCAGGCCTGGCTCCGAATATTTGTATGCCGATCGGCCGCTCCGAATCATTGAACCTCAACAATTCGAGCGTCTGATGGTGGCCGCGCACTATTCCCTCGCTGGATATCAGTCCGGTCATAGTGATATCGGCGCCGTTGGCCCGGGCGATTTTGCGGGTAAGGCTGTCGGTGATTCCCGCCGCCGGTCCGGCAATCACCCGGCGGCCGTTCTTAAAGTTTAGCGCCACGCAGCCGAAAATATAAACGAATTGCGGACTTAGGCAAGCCAAAAGGCCCGAAACCGCAGGAGCATGATGCATCTGCAAATTATTTTCAAGGCAATAGACGGCCGTGAAAGGTCGCAGGGGAGGTTTTATGCCGGAGATTATCGTTAAGTTCGAAGACAAGGTGATCGAGAGATTCTTGACCGAAAAGAAACGGGTCACCATAGGGAGAACGCCCGATAACGATATCGTGCTCGATAACCGGGGAGTCTCGCGCCGCCATGCCATAATCGAATTCGGCGACAAGCAGGCGGTCATTATCGACAATGAGTCGCTCAACGGCACTTTTTTGAACTCGCGCAAGATAACCGAGGAAGTCCTGAAAGACAACGATACCATCACTATCGCCAAATACAATCTGATATACCATCAGGAGGCCCGCCGCGATTTCGATACTTTCGGCGTCGACGGCACCATGGTGCTGGAAACCAAGAAACAGAAAGAATTGATCGCCAAAGATAAAATGTCAAAAAAGTTGACAGCCGAAGTGGGTTGTTCTATTCTTATTGGCGAAAGCGGCGCCGAAAAAGAGATGTTTCCTCTGGCGCATTCAGTAGTGACGATTGGCCGCTCCAAGCTGGCCAATATCAAGGCCAGGGGCGTTTTTTTGTCGAGCGTTCAAGCCAAAATCGTCAAGGACGGCAATGATTTCTGGCTGGTTAATTTGGGCAAAAAGGGAAAGACCAAGGTGAATGGCGAAGAGGTCGATAAGTACATGTTGAAAAACGACGATCTGATTCAGGTCGGGAAAACAGTTTTCAGATATATAGAAAATCGTCCCTGATGAAGTACGCTTTTTTTTCCGACGTTCATGCCAATTTCGAAGCGCTCAAAGCCTTCGCCATCGATCTGCAAAACGAACGCGCGGATAAGGTGTTTTTCCTCGGCGATGCCGTAGGTTACGGACCGAGTCCGAACGAATGCGTCGAATTGATCGACCGGCTGGCCCACGTGAAACTGATTGGCAATCACGACTACGCCGCCCTCGGCTTGATGGAGACCGAGTTTTTCAATCAGTACGCCGCCGAGGCGATGAGCTGGACCAGAAATTCACTCAGCAAAGAAACGATCGCCATTCTCAGCAAATTCCAAATCAGCTATACGTTCGACAATATCCTTATCGTTCACTCGTCGCCGCGGGAACCGGAGATGTGGCACTATATTCTCGACATGACCGACGTCGAGGAAAACTTCAAACATTTCTCCCAGAAAATATGTTTTGTCGGCCATACCCACCGGCCGTTCATCGTTTCGCTTGATGCGAAAGGGAATTGTATTGTCTCCAATCGCCAGGAGGAAAAAATTCTTCCCGGCCGCCGTTACCTGATAAATATCGGCTCGCTCGGTCAGCCGCGCGACGGTGACCCGCGCAGTTGCTATGTTCTATACGATACGAAAACCCAGATTGTCCGGCACAAGCGGGTGGCCTACGATTACGATGCGACCCAGAAAAGAATGGCTGCTCTTGGAATGCCGGAATACTTGATAGAAAGGCTTGCCGTTGGGCGTTAGCGATAAATTCAAGGAGGGCCGGGGATTGCTGCTTTTAAGGCTGATCCTGTTTCTCGGCATCCTGACATTCATGATAATTCTGGCCGGTTTGTTTTTTTCCGGTGACGAGGGGTCGGCCGCGGCGTCGGTCCAGAAAGACAACGGGTTTTCCGTCGTTGTCTGATTTTTATCCGCGGCTGCTTTCCGGCTGCCCATCCGCAATTTGCCGCCGATAGCAGGCTTGATAGCCCCCTTGTTGCAAAAGCCTCCGGTGAATTTCCCCGCAGCAAGAGAAACTAATGTCGTGCCGTTCGGGATAATTCAGCCGGTCATTCTATTTGTTTGCCGGAGAGAGGCTTACCGGCCCCAAACTATTTCTCGGGATTTTCCCCTCAGCAACTAAATTCCGGCCGCCCGCTGCCGATTAAACTACTGATGATACTATGGCGGTCTATTGGCGGAACTTCGTCCTGACAGGGAAAAACGATGCTTAAAAGATTTTCCGGAATACTTTTATATCTGCTCATCACATTTTTTATCGTCACCATCTATCTCGATCAACCGATGTTGTTCAAGAAACTGGAAACCTCCGTATTCGACAAGCTTTTTCAATTGCGCGGCAGAAGCAACGTTCCCGATGATATCAATATCGTGGCTATCGACGACGCCAGCCTGAAAGAATTGGGTCCTTGGCCGTGGGGCCGTGAAAAACTCGCTCGGCTGGTAGACAAGGTGGCCGAACAGCAGCCGCGGGTGATATTGCTGAATCTGTTGCTGCCCGTCGATCCCGTCAGAGACAGCGCGGCGGCCCTGGCCGCCCTCGCCGGCAGTATCAGTCGCGCCGGTAATGTGATAATCCCTTATCGTTACTCGACTTCGGACTTCAGCGCCACCGGCGAGGGAATTCCCGAGTATCTTCGACGGACATCTTTTATCAAATATGACAATCGCAATGTTCTGGCC
>CAZHVC010000066.1:0-7759 GCA_964535765.1 uncultured Ignavibacteria bacterium
GACCAAGCTTGAGGTTGAGGCGGTCCGATACAACGTGATCTTGATCGAACGGACGTCCGGGTCAATCGGCGCCTCGCGGAGCAGGTCGATGATCCCATCAAACGGCTGGTATGGTACGTGCAACAGGATATCCTTTTTGGATATTGCCGTCAGCAGACTCCGTTTCGGAGACAGATGACGATGCGGAATTGGGGAAAACAGGGGATAGTGCAGTGCCGGGGACCCCACCCGGGGGAATTTCATGAAATCTTTGAAATTGTGATATCGGGATCCGGCGATCACCGGATCGTCTTTTCCCAACTGAAGTCTGGCGACGATCAATTTTAACAATTCTTTGGGGATAGCAGCATCATGTACCAACCTGACCGGCCGACCTTCTTTGCGTTGGCGAAGGGATTTGTGAATTTTGTGGACGTAACTTTCAAAGACATCATCATCGATATCAAGTTCCGCATCGCGCGTCACTTTTATCATGTGAGCGCTGAATTTGGTGTACCCGAAAGGCGCGAAAATAGATCCAAGATTGAAACGGATAATATCATCCAGCAAAATGATGTGAATCTCGCGATCCTTCATCGGTAAAAGGACGAAGCGGGGCAAGATATCAGAGGGCATTTCCATTAGTGCGTAACTGGCGGATTTTTTGCCCGATTTTTGCAGAGTGATCGCCAGGTAGGCTAAGCGATCGTTGAGTTCGGGGAAGGGTCCATCCTTGTCAATCATCACCGGAAACAACTTTGGCCGGACCTCGCGTTGGAAGTATTCGGCGACGAAATCGGCCTGAACCGAGGTGAGCCGACGTTCATCAATAAGGTAGATGCCGTTTTTCTCGAGTTCCTTGATGAGCAGAGAAAAGGTCAAATCAAAGCGATCCCGTTGTCTGACCACCTCGCGATGTATTTTTCGCAAGGTTTTTTTAGGGTCGTGGTCAATCAGCGTGGCAACCTTTTTGGGTGGCAGCTTTGCCAGACGATTGAGAGTCGCCACCCGCACCCGAAAAAATTCATCCAGGTTGTTGGAGTAGATCCCGAGAAATTTGATTCGTTCGATAAGGGGGACCGAAGGATCAGCCGCCTCCTCCAAAACCCGGCCGTTGAAATCAAGCCAACTCAACTCTTTGGCCAAAGGATTATAAACAAGTTGAGAGGAGCGTTTTTTTGCGGATTTGGCCATTTGTCACTTGATTGCAAGTGATTTTGCCTTGGCTCTGGCAGTCGGTTTATTGTTTGAGCTTCCCACTTTGGAAGGATCGATTTCGAATCTAATTGTGCCTTTGCAAGAGGAGAGTTTTCGCCACGAATCTATATTCAAAGCTATCCCGACCAGTGCGCCCTTAGCTATGCTTGCTTTGTATTTCGGGACGAAATGGTTCGCCAATTGATCGATTGCTGGATTGTGGCCACACAAAACTACCGTGTTTTTGTCATCGCTCAAAGATTGCAAGAAGCGCAGTATCGTTTTTATCGAGGTCGATGAATAAAGTGAATCGACGATGCCGATTTTAAGATATGGAAAATTCAAAAACCCAGCCAGACGGTGAGCGCTTTCCAGCGCCCGATCAGCAGGACTTGAATAAATGGCGTCGATTCCCAGGTTCATCGCCGCGGCTTCCCTGGCTACTTTATCACAATCTCTGGTGCCTTGGTTAGTTAGGGGGCGCTCAAAGTCGGAGAGACCGACATTCTTGGGCGCGGCTTTGCCGTGACGAAAGAGAATCAATACCTTCCCGAAAACGGCCGACATCGCTTCCCTCGATTCCGATACAGATTGGTTTCATATGTTGCCCAAATATCTTTTCATGGCCGAAGATGTCAAGTGAAAGAATGTTAGAATTATATTAGAGAGCCCATTATTGTATTGTTAGGCAAGAAGTTACGGGCAAGCGGGAATTAACAAAAACAAAGCGCTCCCAACACCCCCGAGGATGTCTAACCATAAAGAAGGCGGCAACGTCCGTTCCGTCTGCCCAGTATATTGCTTTAACTAAACCTTCAGCTCAACCTGGTGAGGCATTTCTCTGTTGGATATCGTTTTTATGGAAAAGCCCCACGTCTGGTTAATGTCGGCTATTCTCGATAGCGATGACGGTGTTCAATTCTTGGCATTACATTTTCAACTGCCTAGACTTTCGCCGATAAGCAGCTGCCGAAACAGTGTTTGTCTTGGCGTGCTGTTCCATGGCTGCTGCCGTTTGGCTATGGGCACCAATCGAGTCATCGGAGACGCCGATTTGGCTTATCTTGGGAATATCTCGTCGGATACAATGTGATGCCGGCTACGCGACTGGTGAGGGAGAATGTCTTCTACTAACGAGAAAGGTCGGTTTATCAAATAATCATATGCCGTCTGGAAGGCCGACGATAGAATCAGCCGTCCGTATTAGACGTAAATTTCATAACAAAATATCGCTTTTTGTCTGCAACAGGTTTTGCCTTTTTGCGAAATCCTCTTTCAGGCGATTTGCCTAACCCATAATCGGCCGAAATCCTTCACTTGCAGGCAATTTTCGAAAAAAATAATCGGCTGCCCGAAAAAAAGCACCACCGCGGAACAAAATATAGGAATCCTATGTTTATGGTTTTGAATCTTAACCTTTCAACAAGGAGACGCTGATATGGCACCATGTAAAACAATCGTCTCTATCGGGGCGGCTCTAATAATAAGTATTTTGAGCGTGCCCGCACAACCCCAAACCAAACAGAAGGAGAACCAAATGCACAAAAACGGTCCGCTTTCGATTCACGGTTATACTTATGGATCAGCCGGGCTGGAAAAATCGCCTGTTTCGCCGGCCGATTTGACATTATTGAAAAAGACCCTGCTCTGGAGCGAAGACGACGATCGTTATCTGCGCATGGCAGGGGACGTACTTGAAAGTCAGGTGGAGCAGATTTTGGATACCTGGTACGGTTATGTTGGGGCCAATCAACACCTCCTGGCATATTTCTCCAATAGGCAGGGTGAGCCGGATACCGATTACTTGGCCGCTGTTCGAAAAAGATTTGGGCAATGGATCCTTGATACTTGCCGAAAGCCCCATGATCAAGATTGGCTTAACTACCAATATGAAATCGCCCTTCGCCATCACTCGGCCAAAAAAAATAAGACGGACAATGCCGACGCCGCGGCCATAGTGCATCAGCGATACTTGACTGCTTTCATCTATCCGATAACAGTGACGATCAAGCCGTTTCTTAGTAAGGGTGGACATTCTCAGCAGGATATTGAAGGGATGTATAACGCCTGGTTCAAGGCGGTGACTTTGCAGGTCACCTTATGGAATTATCCGTATATCAACAAGGGTGAATTCTGAGCTCTTGTCCTTGAGAGCCGAATTCGCTATCTTGATCCGGTGTTCGGGTGGAGGGGCCGATCTCCCTCCGCCGTATAGTGATGATTTTTATGCCGGAGAATTCGGCTCAGCAGCACGAGAATATCGACGCCAAAATCGTAGCGTTATTAGAACGTCTGTCCACGGCCGTGAAAGCGGTATTACAGGAAGCGGCCACAAAGGAGAAGTTGACGCCGATTCAAGTGGAAGTGTTGATGTATCTTCGCGCTCAGGCAAGCCGTGAGCTGTCGATAGGCGAATTAGTAAGCCGTTTTCAGGTGTCTCAACCAACCATTTCCGACGTAGTCAGGGTGCTCGGCGAAAAGCAGCTGATAGCAGTTCGGTCTCCCGGTAGAGACGCCCGGGTGAAGCTTCTGTCACTAACCGCCGCAGGCAATAGAAAAGTGACCAAGATACTTTTTCATCATCGAAAATTGCTCGGGGCGGTTGAATCGATTGCCCAAAACGAGAAACTCCTCATCTTCGAGCAGCTTTTGCACCTAGCCCAAGCGTTCAGACTCAACAATCTCATAACCGTGGATAAGATGTGCCTGACCTGTCGATACTTTCATGTTGTTTCCGACACCCTCGGGCAATATTACTGCCGGCTGCTAAATACTCCTCTCGAACTTGAAACAATACGGGTTGATTGTCCGGAGCACGAAGCCAAGACTGTCGAGGCTTGAATTTCAAGAGCCGCCGATACCTTTCGATACCGACAAGCAGATAAACGGATCGTGAACGGTCAACCAAGCAATCGTCTGCAAAAACGCCCTATTGGGTATTGAATTTCCCCCGCTTGCGAGAAATCCGAATTATAAGCTTACCCTACAGGTTTCAGTCTTGTCAGAGAGCCTTTCGGGGAATGTAACCGGAAGGGGCCTAGGCGGCGGCCGCATAAAGTAAGACCTGAATTTATACCAAGCTGATGCTCAGACCATGCGATATTAAACAGTCCAAGTTAACGATCGGCTGGAGCGTATCGGCAGAATCGAAAGGATAACCGCTTTTTCATAGATTGGTTGACATGAACCGATCGGAATCGGTATTTTTTGATAAATTTGCCTGAAAGACGGGGCTATTCGCATGTCGTCATAATCCTTATGGATTTTTCGGTCGTTGCCTATTTTGTGGGGGGGTGTTGGCCGGTTTGCCCGGCTGAGAAACCATAAATAATTGACATATCCCAGACTTTGGACTGCCTGAACACGATTTTCAAATGGAAGAATGCTTGAAAGAGAAATTAATAGCCATTTAAAAATGACAACTTCTGACAACATTTCCATAGAGCTTAAGGGTAATGTTAATGGGCGAAGCGGAGGAGTCTTATGCAATATGACCATTTTTGAGTGCCAAAAGCCGCTTGATTGTGAAGAAAAAACAAGGGAGAAATAATGAACTACAATTTGCTCGAAGAGAATTGGATACCCGTTCTTTATCATGACGGCAGATTAGACAGGATCGGGATCCGCAAAGCGTTTGTAGATGCCTGTAAAATTCGTCAAGTTGCCGCCAGCAATCCCATGGACCGCCTGGCGATACTGCGTTTTCTGCTGGCGCTTCTTTATTGGAGTAAGGGAAACCCTCCGGAACAGATTCCGGAAGATTCGTTTCCCCAAGAGTGGTTCAAGAAACTCGAGGATAATAAAGACTGCTTCAACCTTCTGGGGGATGGGAAGAGGCTTTATCAATGCAAATCCAAAGTGGACAAAACCCTAAATATGCTTTCCGCCAATTATCTTATTCATGAAGTGCCCACCGGCTCAAACATACCACACTTTCGACATTCGACTGATTGGGATGATGGTTTATGTCCGGCATGCTGCGCCATGGGATTGTTGCGGTTGCCGATTTTCGCTACAAAAGGTGGTAGAGGCAAGCCACCCGGAATCAACTTAAAACCGCCGATTTACGTAATACCTTTAGGTTCATCACTTGCGGAAACACTTAGGCTTTCTTGGCGGCAGGTCTCGCAATCGGAATTGGGAACACCAACGTGGGAAAGACCTGATATTGATCTTCCTAAAACAGGTAAGATCCATTTGCTTGACGGATTGACGTGGGTGCCGCGCAAGGTATGGTTGGGTGATCCTGATGAATCAAAAGAAAACTGCATATCATGCGCACGTAAGGACCATCTGATCCGGAAATGTGTATTTGCAGGTATCGGGAGCCAGAAAACGGAAAATGATGACCAGGGGCGGGTGTGGAACGATCCACATATATTTGGCGAAAAAACCCCTTTGCGCCCCGCTGATCCCTTTAAATCATTCGAGGAGGCTGCGGGACAATGGGCAAATGTAATGGCGGGAGTTATTAGCGCCCAAAAAGCAAATGGAAAGGTCTGGGTTGTGGCCTTTGCCACCGATGGAAACAAATATATTGAGGCGATAGAATATGTGCTTCCTTTCCCTAAGGCTTTAGATAATCAGAAGCTTCAAGAGAGCATCGAACAGATCAAGAAATGGCAAGAAGAGGGAAGACTGGGACAGATAAGAAGTTTAGTTAGATCGAAAGTCACTAGGCCCGCCGTTATTTCCTCAATCCGTCCTCATGTGGAAGCCAAAGTTTCAGCCGATGCCGGTGCCTTGCTTGAAGCAGATGAGCAAATATGGGAAAAAGCAACCGCTGAATATGCGCCACTGATGACCGCCGTCGCCAAATCAATTTCCCCGGGCTACACTTCAGAGAGATTAGAGCGGCAACGGCAAATTGCGAAAATAAAGCCGGACATGGGGCAAAAAACAAGTGGGCAGACAATACTCCCTAAGGGAAAGGAGGCAATAGGTGAGTCAAGGAAGTCCGACTGAACAATATATCGGTATTCTGACCGGCTTAAAGGCCGGCGAACTCGGGCTTTTGCGCACGCACACCGGTAAGGGGCTTGATGAATCGGTGGATGGCTTCGACCTATTCGCAGGTCTCTGGTGGCCGCTTCGTGAGAAGAACGAGCGTGCCCCTCGCCGTGGGGTAGCCTGGTTGATAGCCAAGCTGTACGCTTTCCGTCCAATAGAACATTCACCCGGCCCGACCCTCGCCTATCAGCTTGGATGTTGTCGGCCGGACGAGCACAGGGATTGTAAGCGTTACCGCGAAAGATTCGACAGAATGCTCGCGCTGCCGCTCGGCAAAATCGAAATCGACCTCAGATGGGCGCTCGACCTGCTGGGGTCAAAAGACCTGAAAATAGACTGGGTTAAATTGACGGACGATCTCTCCGTTTGGGAACGCGAATCAAAGCGCCTCGAATGGGCCAACGACTTTTTGCAAGCTTTCAAAGGAGGTAGAGTATGTTGATCGAAATCCACATGATTCAAAACCATGCCCCGGCGAATCTGAACCGGGACGACCTCGGCGCACCCAAGACCTGCTATTTCGGCGGCGTTCTGCGCTCGCGCATTTCCAGCCAGTGCATCAAGCGAAGCATCCGTATGAGTGACGAATTCAAACAGTTGCTCGGAGGGGTCCGCACACGGCGGCTGGCACAACTGATTGCTGGAACTGACACTGAATCCAAAGAATTCAAACGAGCGATGAATATCCTCGAAATCTGTCGCCTCGGTCCCAAAGAAAAGAAAGGCAAAGAGAGAGCTAATGACGAAAAGGATATTAAGGTCGACAGCAAGAGTGCTGGACTGGTCTATCTGAGTGGAAAAGTAGTTGACGAGATGCGCGAGCTCCTAAAGGACGAAAAGAAAGAGGACAAAAAATTGGCAAGAGAGTTCGCAAAACTAATTTCTCAGCATACTGATGCGCCGGATATGGCACTCTTTGGAAGAATGCTGGAGCCTAAAAAATCCAAAGGAGATTCTAATGATTCTAAAGAGGAAAAAGTATGGGAAGGACTTAACCTGACCGTCGAAGCGGCCCTGCAGGTCGCCCACGCCATCTCCACCCACGAGGCCCGCCCCGAGGTCGATTACTACGTTGCCGCAGACGATATCCCCGGCGAAGACGCCGGCGCCGGTTATGTGGATGAAGCCATGTTCGCCTCCGCCTGTTTCTATAAATACTTTTCCATCGATTGGGAGACGCTGCTGAATAACCTAAAGGGATTCAAAGATGGTTACGAAAAACTCGCCGCTCATACCGTGGGCGCATTCATCCGCGGCGCGGCTTTGACCAACCCAACAGGCAAACAAAACAGCTTCGCCGCCCATAACCCGCCCGATGGGATACTGATCGAACTGAGAAATACACCTATCAGCTACGCCAACGCCTTCGCCCAACCGGTCAATAGGGATGACCGCGATATCATTTCTCAGAGCATCGCCCAACTCGCGCAGTACATCCATGATATCGACACCGGTTACGGCCAACCGAATCACCGGTTCTGGTTCTCGCCCAATCTCCGCTACCCCCTGACCATTTTGAGTATCAAGCAAGAAAATAATTTCAAATCGCTCAATGAACTGATCCCCACTGTGA
>CAZHVC010000067.1:0-7755 GCA_964535765.1 uncultured Ignavibacteria bacterium
CGCCGGAAAGCTTTTGCAGGAATTCGGGGCTGGGTTTTTCTATCGGTTGTTTTTCCACCTGCGGCCGATCGACGGCGGCAGCGTTCGTTTCCCTGATTTGCGGTTCGAATTTGGGGCGCTTCTCGATTTGGGGATTGATGATGATCTTTTTGGTAACCGCCTGATCTTCGGCACTTTTGCCGGCCAGCTCGTTTTCGTTTATCGCCGGTATTATTGACTCTGGTTTTTCGATTTCCTCGGGTTCGCTTCCGGCATGGTCGAGCTTTCCGGTGAGGGTGATAGCCGGACCGTCGGCCGTATGTTCCATCCTCACCTGCATGTCGTCATCGCGGTACAGGGTAAGCTCTTTTTGTATGGTTTCGGGGACGGGATTTTCTTCTTTCTTTTCGGCGGTTTCCGATTCGGTCGGTCGGGCGATGGCCAAATCGTCATGCCGTGAATCGAAATCGACCTCCTTGATATCGAAATCCGAGGGCGGTTCGTCGGCCGGGCCGGCTTGGGCGGCAATGGCGGCGGTTTTGTCGTAATTTTCGCCGGCGTTGGCCAGAATCGGGGTCTCATCGGATTCGCCGGTTGCGGCCCGCTTCCCTTGTGTTTGGGAGGCGGGCGAAGCCGCGACTCCGGCGACCAGAGGTTCATGGCATTTTTTGCAATTCGTGGCCCCATCGAACAGGTTAACGGCGCCGCAACTTTCGCAAATAATCATAAGCGCTCCCGGTTATGGTTTCCCCCATTATCTACATGAAAAGTATCGTCATAATTCGGCGCCACTTTATTTATGACAATAGGCCACAGAACGGCGGCTGATGATTGGCGGCCTCCCCGCTTTCGCCTGCAACCGCTCTTAAGAGAGCCTCTTTTGCCGAAGTTGTCGGAAACAGCCGGTTGCGGAAACTTGTTGATAATTTGCGGCTGGTCGCAAGGGATCTGTCGAAGAATAATGGTTGAGAAAAAAACGAAAAGTAGTATATTGAATAAACAGTGGAACAATTCAAAAAGAGGAATCGATGTACTTCATTGCCTTGTTGTTGATTCTTTGGGCAACGTCTCTTTCGGCGTTCGACTTTGCCGGTGAAACGCCGGGGGCCGTTCCCAGACCAGGTCATGACCGGCAATCCACCGTCAGCGCGGGTTTGGGGGTGGTCGGGTCGGGCAACGTTTACCGAATAAATGTGCAGTCGGGCACGCCGAGGGCGGTCTCGGCGAATTACCGCACAGCCCTGGATATCGGGAATCCCGCCGCCCTGGCCGGGGAGTTCATCGGCCGCTTTGGCGCCGCATTCGCCGGCATTGATCCGGTCGGATTCAGGTTTTTGTCGTCGAGGCTTGTGTTGGGCAAATTCCACTACCTTGAATTCCGGCAGACATATGAGGGGATTGAAGTTTGGGGTAGCCATCTTGGCCTCAGAGTCACCCCGGACGGGAACGTTTTTTTCGGTAGGGGCGAGCTGTTCCCGGGAATTGATATCGATCCTGCGCCCGCCATCGAGGCCGCCGCCTGCCGGACGACAGCTACCCGCGGAATCGATTTTAATCCGTTGACCGATAAAATAGCCGATTTCAAGCTCGTCGTGCTCCCCTTGATTTTCGATTCGAAAATAGATTATCGGCTTTGTTGGCTGTTCGAGATCAATACCGAATCGCCGCCCGGCGAATGGCAGGCGTTTGTCGACGCCAATACCGGTGAGCTTGTCTGGCGGGAGAATAGAATTTTATATGAAAGAATCGCCGGCGACGTCAGCGGTTTGATTCAACCGACCAATCCTTATGAAAGCCAAGTCGACGGCCCGTTCGCCAATAACCATATTTATATCGATAATGCCGTGGCCGATACCACCGATTCCGCCGGCCGTTTCGGGTTCGACATTACGAGCCCCGGATCGGTTACGCTCGACCTGTATTTGCGCGGTCCTTTCATGAGAGTGGTCAACATGAACGACAACAACGCTTTTTACACCTCCACCGTGAGTCCCGGCGACAGCGTTCAGGTTCACTGGGACGACGGCAATTCCACCCTGCCTCAGCGAAACGCCTTTTACCACGGCCAGGCGGTTCATGATTATATCAAGTTGATTGATCCCGATCTGACGGCGATGGATTTTCAGATGGTCTGTCGGGTGAACGTTGACGGTAGTTGCAATGCCTTTTATTCGCGGACCGACAGGTCGATCAACTTTTATCGGGAGGGCGGCGGTTGTCCCAATATCGCTTTGATCGCCGACGTAGTGCATCATGAATACGGTCACGGCCTGACCAATCTTCAATACGACGCAGGCGGCGCTCAGGATCCGAACGGGGCGATGCACGAGGGTTTTTCGGATTTTCTGGCGGCGATAGTCACCGGCCAGCCGCTGATCGGGCGCGGCTTTTTCGGCCCGGGGACCTACTTGCGAACGGTGGACAATAACCGTCGCTATCCGATCCACTGGAATGGCGAATCGCACAACGACGGCCAGATAATCGCCGGCGCCCTCTGGGATCTGCGGGAGATGCTGGCCTCCCGTCCGGGTTACGCCGAAACCCTCTGGCAATATGCCAAATACGGCTATGCGCCGGATTTCGAAAGCTACTTTTGGGATGTTTTGGTCACTGATGACGATGACGGCAATATCGACAACGGCACGCCCCATGCCTATGAGATCTTTTACAGTTTCGGAAACCTCCACGGCATCGGTCCCGGAGTCCAGATAAATATAACCCATACGCCGCTGACCGACACCGAAGATTCGCTTCATGCCTACCAGGTGCAGGCGCTTATCGACGGCGTGAACTCGTTCGACAGCGGTCAGGTGAGAATCCATTATTTTGTCGCCGGTGATTCTTTTACATTGCCGATGACCAACGGCGGCGGTGACGATTGGTTCGGCAGTATTCCCGCCCAACCATTCGGGACGGTGGTCGATTATTACATAGAGGCGATCGACAATCTCGGTTTCCGGGGGACAAGTCCGGCGGATGCTCCGGCGGTGATGCATTCGTTTTACGTCGGCTACGACACGATACCGCCGCTTATCGAAAGCCTGTTTTTGCCCCGCAACAGCGTTAGGCTTCACGGACCGTTCGGACCGTTCATTTTCCGGGCGAACGATATTCATGGAATCGACAGCGGTAGCGGTTTGATCGAATTCGCCGTCAATTTCGAGGCGGTGGACACGGCCGCCGTCTTGTTTTCCGACTCCGCCGACGCTTTCATCCTGTATTCGTTGAATCCGCCGAGGGTATTGCAGTTCGGAGACACCATCCGTTACCGCTTTTTCTGCCGCGATAACGCCTATCTGCACAACCTGGCGGTTGCGCCATCGGCCGGGCATTATACAATCGCGGCAAGTCCGGAGGAGCTGGTCGATGACTTTGAGAACGGCAATTTGAATTGGCATGATGTTTCGCCGGGATGGGTGATAATCGAGGGTCAGGGATACCAATCGCCGCATTCTTTGAGAACCGGCACGGGGAATTACGAAAACAACCTGAACGCCTTGATTTGCAACCGAACCGCCTATAATTTCACTCTGTTCGACAGCGCTTCCTTGAGTTTCCGCACGCGCTATCTGGTGGCCGAGGGCGACACCTGTTTCGTGGTGGCCGCCCGCAGTTTGAGCGGGCCGTGGACGCGTCTGGCCAGCTTTACCGGGGCAAGTCAGTGGCGGCAAATCCAAGTCGATCTGTCCTCGTTCTGCGGCGTTTCCGGAGCCACGGTCTATTTCGGTTTCAATTTCATCTCGGACGAAAGCGGGTCCAGTTACGGTGTGCTAATCGATAATGTTACGTTGGCGGTCGCCGCTCCGACCGCAATCGGCGATATAGTTGCCGAGGTTCCTACGGCTTTCGCCATAGAAGGTATCTACCCGAATCCGTTCAATTCGAGAACGCAGATCGATCTGATGATTCCGGAAAGGCAACGGGCGCAAGTCGATATATATGACCTGCTGGGACGGTTAATCAGAAGGGTTGAGACGGGAGAGATCGGAGCCGGTCGTTATCGCATTTCTTGGGACGGACGGAACGACCGGAACGAGCCGGTCGGTTCGGGAATCTATTTTGTCCGGGCCCAAGCCGGTCGATATTCGGATATCAAAGCGGTAACCTTGATAAAATAAGCGGAAATCGGAACGACGATGGTTTGCGGGACGACAGGAGGAAAATTCACCCTGACGGCAACGGCCCGACAGTGGTCTAAGTTGTTTTTGGCGCTTCATCTAATTCTTTTTCTATCCTGGGGCAGTGCGATCGCCTGCCAGGGGTGGTTGAACGCGGCCGAATTCGATCCTTGGCAGTTTGCGCTGCGGCCGGAAAAACCGGAATGGCTTGCCCCCCGCGTATTTTTCGATTCGGCCCATTCGTTCGATGCGATCCATTACGACATATTTGTCGATGTGCCGTACACATCCGGGGATTTTTCGGGCCGGTTGAGACTGACGGCGGTCGCCGAGCAGGCCGGCCTCAATCAGATTGAGTTGCATATGATGCATCTTACGGCCGATTCGGTCAAAAACGATTCGGGATTTCCTCTGACCTATGTCCGCGGCGACTCGACCCTGACGATAAACCTGCCGGTATCATATCCGCAGGGGGATACTTTCGCGGTTTCCGTTTTTTATCACGATATCGCTCAACAGCGCGGCTTTTATTATTACCCGCGCAACTCCTACACGATGGCCGAGCCGTATGACGCCCGCTGGTGGTTTCCTTGTTTCGATGAGCCATGGGATAAGGCCACGGCCAATATCAGCTGTCGAGTGCCGACCGGTATCGATGTAGCCTCGAACGGAACTCTTACGGCGATCGACAGCAGCGGTGGTTACAGCACCTTTCGCTACCGGGTCCGGCAACCGATAACCACATATCTTATCTGCCTCGGAGTCGGAGATTATACGACCTGGGTGGTGGACGTTCCCGACGGCCTCGGCGATTCGATCCCTTGCACCTATTTCGTTTATCCCGAGGATTCGGCGGCGGCCGCTTACGACTTCGCCACGGTGCCGGTCATGATGGCGGCGTTCAACAATTATTTTGGTCCCTATCCGTTCGACAGTTATGGTATGGTGGCGGTCCAACCGTTCCAGTACGGCGGTATGGAACATCAAACCATGACCACCATCAACCGATCGTGGATAAACGGCAACCGCGCCAGCGAATTCGGAATCGCCCACGAACTGGCTCACCAGTGGTGGGGTGATCTGGTCACCATGTCGGACTTCCGTCATATCTGGTTAAACGAAGGATTCGCCACCTACGCGGAGGCGCTCTATGCGGAATATGTGCGCGGCAGGCCGGCCTACGATTCGCGCATTCAATCTTATATTAGCACCTATTTTTATTATGACGAGCATGTGGGGCGTTTTCCTCTTTTCGATCCAGATTACTATTTCAATCTCGCGGAATATGTAAAAGGGGCGCTGGTTTTGCATATGTTGCGCGGCGTCGTCGGCGAGGATCATTTCTTCGCTTCGCTTTTGCACTACGCCGACCTTTATGCCTACGGCAACGCCAGCACCGAGGATTTCCGCGACGCCGTTGAGGCGGTTTCCGGGATCGATCTCGATTATTTCTTTCAGGAATGGATTTACGAGCAGGGCTACCCGGAATACGACTATTCGTTTCAGGCCTATCCGGACAGCCTGGGGTGGCGGTTGATGGTGAGTATCATGCAGACACAGACGAATTCCACGATTTTCAGCATGCCGATCCAGTTGCTTGTCGAGGGGAATTCGACCGATACTCTGGTGACGGTGTTCAATACCCAGCAATTCGAAACTTTCCGGATCGATCTACCTTTCGAGCCGACAGGGCTGGTTTTCGATCCGGGCAACTGGATCGTCAAGCATGCTCGTCAGGAATCGTCGGTCGGCGGCGGCGGAATCATGCCAGAGCTTATTTCGCTGGGTCGGAATTATCCCAATCCGTTCAACGGAAGCACATCTTTCGGCGTTCATATCCCGGAAACCGGCGAAACCGACTTGGCTGTATTCGATATTGGCGGCAGGCTGACGAAATCGCTTTTTGCGGGAGTATTGCCGCCGGGGAATTATAGTTTTTCCTGGGACGGGACCGACGACGGCGGCCGTCCGGTGGCCAGCGGAATCTACCTTTATCGTCTCCGGCATGAGGGCCGAATCTTGACCCGCCGAATGAGTCTGATTAAATGATGAAGGCCGGCCGCCCCGGTCCGGCCGTTAAATTTGCCAGAATCACCTTCGCCCGACTGGAATCCCGGCAATAGACAGTCTGGGATTTTTCCCATATTCGATTAGGACTGTCCCATAAAAAACCGGTTGTCCCCGATAGCCTTACCTCGGGGCTGTCAAAGGCGCCGGTAGCCATTGGTCAGACAATCAGATACGAATGCGCATATTGGGCTCGGCGGGCATCTTATTTGCATTCTATTGAAATGGTACATTATGAATATTTTGTCGCAAGCAGCCGCCAGATTGTTGATCGTGTTGATAATGGTTTCCGTTATCGCCACGGCCATAATCAACAGCAATAGTCAAAGAAGATTGGGCATCGTCACGACGATCGTGACTGAACAAAAAAACAATTGCCTGTCGATCGCCTTCAGTCGAATCAGGGATCGCTTGGAGGAAGCGGCTGTGGGCCTGACCGCTGGATCGGCGAAAATCGATATCAGGGCGGGAGTTTTTTCGGACACGCTTACCATATCCGCCGCCGGCCGCCGGGTAAGTTATTTTGTGGGACATGGGCAGAATCAGGGGATTTTGATCGAATCGTCGGGGGATCGCCAGATTCCGGTATGCGCCACCGTCGAGTCATTTCGCTGCTCGCTCAGCCCGCAAGATTCGTTGAAAATCGAGATGACCGTCAAAGCGACGGCTGACCCGGGTTCGGATAAGGCTTTGAACGGAAGACGGTTTGCCTCTCTGAATTTCGGATTGAGATGATCGTGACGCATTTATTTGTTTTGCGATAGAGCTAAATAATGGTCTTGAAGTTGCCGAAAATAAAATGAGGCTGGGCGGGTCGAATCGAAAAGTCGGCGATCCGGTTCAGCCGACCGGGATCAAAACTACCGGAAAGGCGCACATGTTTAGCGGTAGAATCGGAAAGAAAAGCGGCTACACGATGATGGAGATGATGGTGATTCTGGTCATCGTAGGGGTGATATCGGCTATGGCGGTGCCCGGGTTTTTGCTGATGATGCCGCGCTTGAAGCTGAGGGCCGATGCCCGCGCCAATCTCAACTATCTGCGGATCGCCCGCAGCAAAGCGGTGGCCGAGAACCGCCAGTTCGGCGTCTTTTTCGATTCGGGGACCCGACAGGCGATTCTGTTTGCCGATATCAACGATCCGGCCAGCGCTATGTATGACGACGGGGCAGACTCGGTGATCGAACGCACCGAGGTGCTGTCCCAGAATGTCATCTATGATGCTTCGACGTTTACCGGCGACTGCGTCGTTTTCTATCCGAGCGGTTCGGCCTCCGCCTCGGGTTCGATTCAAGTGTTGGACTCCGCAAACGGTAGGTCATATACGTTGAGTGTGCTCGCCTCGACCGGCCGCTCAACCATGCAGTAGCGGCAAACGACAAAATCCGAATATATAGTTATTGCAAGCTATAGTTTACATCAGGCGTTGTTGCCGCGGATTGCGGCGGCCAACGCCGGTGTAGATTTCCGACGGCGGCCGAAAGGGGAGCCGCAGGGCTGCCGTTTTTTGGCGGGGAAGGTTAACTTTTGATTTTAGCAGACGATATTATCCTTGACAGATATATGCAGGGCTGCTAAAAGTCCTTGACAG
>CAZHVC010000068.1:0-7749 GCA_964535765.1 uncultured Ignavibacteria bacterium
GCGAATCGCCTATGCGGGGATATGTCGAATGGTTTTTAGAATAGATTCTCATCTTCCACTAATTATTATCGGCCGGTTTCTGCAAGGAGTGATAAAATGAATCTGCGGCTTGCGGTATGGATAACCGATTGCCTAAGGTTTTAGATAATTGTCCTTTAATATGTTCCCTGATATCAGTTTCACTTCCCGACGGGCATGCCAAAATTGGAAACCGAAGCCATCGCCTCCTCCGTCAGGATTCTTGATATAACTATCCGCTGGATTTCGGATGTTCCCTCGCCGATCTCGCAAAGCTTTGCATCGCGAAACATTCTCTCTACCGGATAGTCTTCCGAGTACCCCGCCGCGCCAAGTACGCCGATCGCACTATACGTTACGAAATTGGCGACTTCCGAGGCATACAATTTGGCCATCGCCGATTCTTTGGAAAAACGAACGCCCGGCTGGTCCTTCAAAACCGCCGCATGATACACCAGATGTCTGGCGGCCTGGATCTGCGTCGCCATATCGGCCAGCTTGAAAGCTATCGCCTGGAAACCGGCGATCGCTTGGCCGAATTGCTTGCGCCGCGTGGCATATTTGACGGCCACGTCATATGCCCCTTGAGCGATTCCGAGGGCCATGGCGGCTATCGATACCCGCCCGCCGTCAAGGGTTATCATGAACTGCTTGAATCCCTGGCCTTCTTCACCCAGACGGTCCGATTCGGAGACGAACATATCTTCGAAATGCAATACCCGGGTATCCGAGCCTCTCACTCCCAACTTATTTTCCTTCTTGCCCACTATGAACCCCGGGGTACCCTGTTTCAAAATAAATGAGGTTATTCCTTTGACTCCCGATTCGCGCGAAGTACGGGCCGTAAATACCATCGTCGCACATACGCCACCGTTAGTGATCCAGCATTTCGATCCATTCACTCGGTAACCGCCCTCGACTTTAGAGGCGAAAGTGCGCGTCCCCCCGGCATCTGATCCGGCTCCCGGTTCGCTCAATCCGAATGCCGCCAATTTGCCACCGCGGGTGATCTCGGGCAAATATTTCTGCTTTTGTTGCTCGGTGCCGAAACGATAAATCGGATACGTTCCCAGCGAGTTGTGGGCGGCGACGATTATCCCTGTTGAGGCGCATACCCGCGATAGTTCTTCCACCGCTATGATATATGTGAGCGAATCGGTGAAAGTGCCGCCGTACTTTTCCTCCACCTGCATCCCGAGCAAACCCATCTCACAAAGCCTGTCAATCATACTTTGCGGATAAATCTGTTGAGCGTCGAACTCTGCCGCGCGCGGCGATATTTCACTTTCGGCGAATTCCCGGATCCGATTTCTGAATTCCTCGTGCTCTTTTCTTAACCACATATTGGTTTCAATCTCTTCCCTTGCAAGCGTCAATTGTTTATTTTCAACTTTTGCCGAAATCGGCCGCCAGATTTCGGAAAATCACCATTCTTTGCGCCTCGGATGTACCTTCGTATATCTCGGTCACGCGCGCATCGCGGAAATACCGCTCCACCGGGTATTCCTTCACGTAACCATAGCCGCCGTGAATCTGTAACGCCTGATTGGCCACCCAATTGGCGGTTTCGGAGGCAAACAGTTTGGCCATCGAAGCCTCTTTCGAAACCCTTCGCTTGTCTTTCAGAACTGCAGCCCGGTAAACCAATAATCGGGCGGCGTCGATTTTCATCGCCATGTCGGCCAGTTTGAATTGAATCGCCTGAAAATTCGCCAGCGGCTGACCGAATTGCTGCCGCTCGTGAGCATAACGATAAGCCTCTTCATAGGCGGCCTGGGCAATTCCAACCGCTTGCGCCGCTACCGCGATCCGGCCATTATCGAGCAGGCTCAAGGCAATCTTGAATCCTTTGTTGAGCTCGCCTATCAGATTCGTTTTGGGAACCCGACAATCGATAAATGATAGTTCTCTCGTATCGGATGGCTTCAAACCCATCTTTTTCTCGTTCTTTCCGATATTCAGCCCCGGAGTACCTTTCTCCACCAAAAGGCAGGAGATACCTTTCGAGCCGGCCGTTTTATCGGTTCGCACGAACACAATGAAAAGGTCGGCAAATCCGGCGGAGGTCACCCACGATTTCGTGCCGTTCAAAACAAAATAGTCGCCTTGATCGACGGCCATGCATTGCAGAGATCCGGCATCGGTGCCTGCACCAGGTTCGGAAAGGCTGTAGGAGCTGATTAATTTGCCGGCGGCCATTCCCGGAAGATACTTCTGCTTAAGTTGATCGTTGCCGTAATCATAAATCGCCCGGCAGCATAATGAATTATGCACGGAAAGTCCGATCATCACCGCCGCCGAACCGCGGGCAAGTTCCTCCATGGCGCAGACATACGACAGGGTGTCCAAACCCAACCCGCCATACTGCTCGGGCAGGAGCATGCCGTAATACCCAAGTTCAGCCAGCTCTTTGAAAATGTCATCGGGTATTCTTTCTTCTTCATCCATTTTTTCTGCAATAGGCCGCAGTTTTTTTTCGGCGAACTCGCGCGCCGCTTCCGCCATCAACTTTTGGTCTTCACCCAGTTCAAAATCCATACACGTCACCTCTGATTTGAGCTATTTCGGGTAGACATAAAATCCGCGGCCGCTCTTGCGACCAAGATAGCCCGCCTGTACCATCTTCCTCAACAGCGGGCAAACCCGATATTTGGGATCCAGAAAACCTTCGTACAGCACCTCCAAAATGGCTACGCAGACATCCAGACCGATAAAATCGGCCAATGTCAACGGCCCCATCGGATGATTCATACCCAGCTTCATCACCGTGTCGATATTTTCGGCGCTCGCCACGCCCTCCATCAAACAATAGGCCGCTTCATTGATCATCGGCATAAGCAGCCTGTTGGCGATGAATCCTGGATAATCGTTCACCTCGACGGGCGTTTTCTCGAGACTGAGGCAGATTTCTTTCACCACCCCGCAGGTCTCGTCAGAGGTAGCCAATCCTCTGATGATCTCGACCAATTTCATCATCGGAACCGGGTTCATGAAATGCATTCCTATCACGCGATCGGGCCTGCCGGTCGCTGCTGCCAGAGCGGTAATCGGCAGCGAAGATGTATTGCTGGCGATGATCGTTTGCGGGGGACAAATTCGGTCTATTTTTCCAAGCAGGTCATTCTTCGCTGACCGATCCTCATAAATAGCCTCAACTATCAATTCCCTGTCCGCGGTTTCACCAAGATCGGTGGTGGGTCTGATTCTACCCATGATTTCCGGAATTTTCTCTAAAGCGATAACCCCCTTTTTGGCCTGTCTTTCCAGGTTGACCTTTATAGTCCCGAGCGCGCGATCGAGATATTCCTTTTTCGTGTCGACCAGCAAAACATCGTATCCATACTGCGCAAAGACATGGGCGATTCCATTTCCCATCGTCCCGCCGCCGATCACCCCAATTCTATTCACTGCTCCATCCTCCAACGATTGCAAGAGTTTCCGAATTCAGGCACATGCCCATATCCCATACGTGAATTTTTTCACCGCGTTATTCTAATAAAATGCGGAATTCATGTAAATACTTTTCTCTAATCATCTATTAAATTAAATGCCAGCTCCCCCGATACTCCATTTTTTCACTCGATTGGCCGGTATTTATAGACCAATATATTTCCCCGCAATAGGGAATCGGGAGGTCAGGGGCATTTCCCGTTCAGGATATTAGGAAATGCCGAACGAAACTATACGGCCGGCCGGTTTTACGGCGGAGTCGAGAGTGCATTTTGCCTGATCAAAAAAGGCACACCTCTCAAAAATTGAACAACCCGGCGCTTTTTCTTGGCAGCGCAGTCTTCCGATTTAAGCCGAAATGCGCGTGCTATTCGTTGATCGACAACAGGCTACACCGATGTTGAGATTCGAAACGATCGGGCATGGCTTTTTCTATATAATCTGCCCGGAAGGAGACAACATGCACGCACACGCTCTAATTTCGGATTTATTCAAATACAATACGGCCTTTTTGACGAAAAAATTGACCGGTATAGACCGGGCAAAGCTTTTCGTCAGGCCGAATCATACTCTAAATCCGATAATCTGGATTTTCGGCCATATCGTATTTTGCAGATCGGAGATGCTCGAGTCGATAGGAATCGGTTCGCAGTCGTCCGATCTGGCGGATTTTTTCGCCTCCGGCACGTTTCCATTAAACGATCCAGCCGAGTATCCTCATTTCGATGATCTTGTGGCTCAATACGGCACGTTCGGTGAAAAGCTTTGCGAGGCGCTGACCAAAGGCGGCGAAGAACTGCTTAACCGGCGGTGCTGGGGAAAATACGATACGGTGGGGAAAACGATCGTGGCGGGTTACATTCACGAATCGAATCATATCGGCCAGATAAGCAATACTTTGATATTCGCGGAAAAAACGGCCACCGGTCAATCGCGCATGAACTTGGCCACACGCCGCAAAAATAGTACGGGCAAGATACTGCTCGACGGATTGAAGTCCGTGTTGACGGTAAAATAGGAAAGGGGGGAAAATGTTGCCGGCGCTGATCATAATAATCAACATAGCATTGACGATTTTATTGGTTCGCAGCGTATTCGAAAGTTGACTTCGCGTTCAATCGACTTTTCGGGCTTATCGATACGCGCCGTAGATGCCGCATCTGCAGCAAGGGGCTATCGGCTCACTATATTTTTGGGCGAACATATTCCGCGCCCTGATGAACGATTGCGAATTCCAAGCTTCCGCAAATCCAGCGCGTCCCAGATCCGAAAAGTCATCGCCGACGTCGTAAACGTAACAACAGGGGGAGACTGTCAAATCCCAATTGACGACCGGCGATTTCCACAGATGAAAACAGCGTCGGCCCAATTGGTCGGCCGTGATTTCGAAGCCGCCGGCACTTTCGCTCAGCCGATCATCTTCTATCCACCGTTTCTTTAATTCATCATCTGATTCATGTCCCAGCGGCAAAAGTATATCGACGACTCTGAATGAATCGATTTTCATTTTGCGGCAAAGACTTGCCAGGTATTTGGCCTCTTCCGCGTTTCGGCGATGTTTCACGAATATCAATTCGATAACCGGTCGGCGTAGCCCGCCTTTACTTTTCGCCTCAACCAGCTTCCCTATATTAGCGATCACGGTTTCGAAACATCCGCCCTTGCGATACAGGGAATAGGTGCTTTCTTGAATTCCATCGAACGAAATAAGCAACCTATCCAGCCCGCATGAAACCAGCTCTTGCGCCTTTGCATAATCGATGGTGACGTTTAGATTGCTGCTTGTCGAAACAACCAATCCTGCGGCTTTGGCCACGGCGCAATATTGGGTGAAGTCGGGCAATCGCAGTGGTTCGCCCCAGTTATACAGATGTACGGCCAGAACTCTGTTTTTAATCTGGTTTATCAAATCAGAAAAGGACTGGATGCTCATTATTCCCTTTCGCCGGTTGGCCAGTTTCATGCCGGTCGGACAAACCGGGCAGTGCAAATTGCAAGTGTTGGTCAGATCGATTATCAACTGCGGGGGAAAGGAACTCAGCCGGCGCCTGCCTAAACGATATTCCCAGGCATTAAGCAGATAATTCAAAAATTTGGCCGGCGTCAAAGTCTCGAGAAACGATATAAAATAGATCGATTTTGCTCGAAAACGTGATAATTGCATCGCCATTTACATCTTCATCACATCTTCAATTGAGCCGGAAAATCAAAACGCCCCGACGGTATGAGCGCCGGGGCGATAACCTTCCGTTTGATACTTATTTCAACAATTGCCCGGAAATAACCAGCCTCTGAATTTCGGAGGTTCCCTCGTAAATTTCGGTTACCCGCTGATCGCGATACAGTTTTTCGATGATCGAGAATTCACCGATATATCCGTAGCCGCCGTGAATCTGCATAGCCCGATCGACGCAGAAATTGGCCGCTTCCGTGGCATACAGCTTTGCCTGAGAGCATTCAAGCGAAAATTTCTCGCCTCGATCCTGCAGCTGCGCCGCTTTATAGGTAAGCAATCTGGCCGCCTCCAAACGACATGACATATCGGCCAGCATCCATTGGATCGCCTGATACTTGGCTATAGGGGAGCCGAAACAGATTCTTTTCTTGGCGTAGGCTATCGATTCATCGAGGGCGCGCTGAGCGATCCCGACTCCCTGAGCGGCGACTCCTATTCGGGCCCCATCCAGCGTATTCATGGCGATTCTGAATCCCTTGCCCGGTTCGCCCAATAGGTTTTCTTTGGGTACTTTGAGATTATCGAACCAAATCTGACCTGTGGTGGCCGCTCTCATCCCCATTTTTTTCTTGAGAGTTTTCACTTTAATTCCGGGAACAAGCTGGCCGTTCTGGCGGGCCTCGACGATTATGGTCGACACCTTATGCGCCGCCTTGACCGCTTGGTCGTCCGATTCGTTATCCTTGATTCTAAGGAAAAGAACGAAAAGATCGGCGACGTCACCGTGCATAATAAAGATTTTCTCGCCATTGATAACGTAATGGTCGCCCTGCAACACGGCGGTCGTCTGCTGATTGGCCGCATCGGAACCGGCCTGCGGTTCCGTAAGCATGAAAGCCGGAATCAGTTCGCCCGAGGCGCATTTAGGCACATATTTTTTCTTTTGCTGCTCGCTTCCGAAATGAATAATCGGGTAAGTCGCCAGTTCGCCCACCGCACAGAGCAGGCAAATCGCCGGGTCGTGATAGCAGAGTTCTTCAACAAGAGTGATATATTCGAGATTAGACCTGCCCTGTCCGCCCAGCTCTTTGGGCATATTGAATCCGATGAAGCCGGCTTTGCCCAATTGCTTGTAAACCTCCAATGCAAATCTGTCAGGATCATCCCGATGATCGAGTTCCTTGCTCACCGGCTTTATATACTTTTGGGCGAACTCCGCCGCCAATTGACGCACTTCCTCCTGACGGGGATCGACGTTATACCTGTTCATTCTCGCTCCTTGGAATTATAGTAATTTCTCTTCTTTTTCTTTCAGTGCTGATTTCAAATATTTTATGATATCTTCGGTGCTCGCCCCCGGAGTGAATATTTCCCCGAAGCCGATTTTTTTGAGTTTTTCGGCGTCCGATTCCGCGATTATTCCTCCACCGAATACGAGAATATCACCGGCCCCCTCTTTCTTCAAGCCCTCCAGCACGGCAGGGAAAAGAGTCATATGCGCCCCCGACAATACCGACAGCCCGACGGCGTCGACGTCCTCCTGAATAGCGGCAGCTACTATCTGCTCAGGCGTCTGGCGCAAGCCGGTGTAGATCACTTCAAAGCCTGCGTCACGCAATGCCGCCGCTACAACTTTGATTCCGCGATCATGGCCGTCAAGTCCCGGTTTTGCCAGTAGAATTCTCCATTTTTTTGCCATTTGCAGCCTCTTCGGATCACCTAAATTTAAAGCCGTTTCGCATTCAGCGAATACCTACTCCCCGAAACGAATCAATTATAATTAAAACGATCCGCCATTGCAACAATGATTAGTTTTTATCCATGGCCGCCAGAAAGATGCCATCGACGGTTTATTGGCAGGTAAACCAGCCGATAATTTAATGATGATGGATACTTATATGTCGGAGAGCGTAAGCTGATGGGTGCCGACGGCAGCATCGTCCTATTTCAGGTCGATACCTTTGCGAATCGGCCCTTCACCGGCAATCCAGCCGCCGTTTGTCTGATCGAACGACCTCTGGATGAATCATTGATGCAGAGTATTGCGATGGAGCTTAATGTTTCGGAAACGGCATTCATAAGACCGCTGTCCATGTCTTCTATCC
>CAZHVC010000069.1:0-7682 GCA_964535765.1 uncultured Ignavibacteria bacterium
TCCGTCCTCCCCTGACTATGAATTTATCCATATCCGCTCTCCTTAAACCCGGTTGTTTTCCCGATTATCCCGGCAAATTGATTGCACCCGACCGCTTGATTGATTATACTCTTTGAAATCAAGTAATGTCAAAAAAAACCGGCAAACGATGACGCCGGCAAAAACACGAAATCTTAACGGATGGCCGAAAAATCGATAATTTTTATCTCCGATGCTCATCTTTCTCCGGCGTCGATCGAACGGGAAAAACTTCTGGCCGATTTTCTGGAAAAAAAAGGCGAACGCCTCAGCCATCTGTATATTCTGGGCGATTTATTCGACTTCTGGTTCGAATATCGCAATGCAATTCCGGCCTTTTACCTGACGATTTTGTCATCGCTGCGCCGCCTTGCCGAAAAGGAAGTTTCGATAACCTATCTGCCAGGCAACCATGATTTCTGGATGAAGGATTACCTGACGCGTCAGGTAGGAATCCGAATCGCCCCGGACAGCCTCGATGTCGCTCATCAGGGCATGAAAATTCATATGTATCACGGCGATGGGATAGCCCGGAGGGACCGTGGTTACCGGCTTATGAAGAGGATTTTCCGATTCAAACCGAATATCTGGCTGTATAGCCTTTTGCCGGTGGATTTCGCCTACGGCCTTGCCCGCCGTTGCTCGGAACTATCGCGGAAACAGGCGCAAGGACATAGATACACGTATGACGATTACTATGATTACGCTTTGGATAAAATAAAAAGCGGCGCCGACGCCGTGATCATGGGACATACCCACCTGCCCGAGATAAAAAAATTGGCGGGAGGCCTTTATATAAATGCGGGAGATTGGATAGACAATTTAAGCTATGTCGTGCTCGAAAACGGCGGCTTTCGGCTGGATTATTTGAAACCTTAGGATTTGCTGAACTTCTTAATCAGGACGGCCACGACCGTTTCTGTTTTTGACAAAATCAGCTTTAACATTTGACAACCGCTTAAGTCATCGGCTAAAATCCGGGCCATGAAACATAAGTTGGCGGCAGTTATCTACACGCTGATAACTTTCTTTTCCTGTGCACCCAGCCGGGAAATACAGACGCTCGAATTCTGGCATTTCTGGACCGACCCGCAGGCGAAACCGGTCATAGAACATGTCGTCGGTAGATTCGAACAGGAGAATCCCGGTTGGAAAGTCAATCTCACCGATTTGACATGGAGCGACGGCCATCAGAAAATCGTCGTCGCTTTCGGCGCCGGAAAACCGCCCGATCTGCTGGAGCTCGGCTCCGACTGGATCGCCGAGTTCGCTTTCTCCGGCGCCCTTGCCGAGCTGGATTATGACACCTCAGGTATGTTGTTGGTAAATAATGCGGCTCTTGACGGCAAAATCTACGGCTGCCCGTGGTTCGTCGATTCGCGCGTTTTGTATTTCAATCTTGACCTCTTCGAAAGGGCCTCGGCAAAAGCGCCCTCGAATTGGCTGGAGCTGGAACAGGCTTGCGCCAAGATAAACCGCCTCGGCGATGGGATAAACGGATTTGCCGCCAATTCCAACGAACCTCACCGACTCTACAAAAAATTCCTTCCCTTTCTCTGGAGTGCGGGAGGCGATATCTCATGCGGCACGGATATATGCCTTGAAACCGAACCGATGCACAGAAGTCTCGAATATTATGCGCGGCTGGCTCGTGCCGGCCGAATTGACAGCCAGAAAAATCTCGAGGATTCCTTTGTTGCAGGAAAAATCGGGGTTATCATATCCGGAGGCTGGCTGCTGCAAAGACTGGAGAAACTCAAGCCGTCGTTCGGATTCGGGCTGGCGGCGATGATTCCTGAGGATAGCACCAAACAGGGGATCTCCTTCGCCGGCGGCGAATTCCTGGTCATTCCGGCGAAATCCCCCAAGAAAGAAATGGCGCAGAAGCTGATGGCTTTGCTTACCGAGCAAAAATACAGCCAGATGCTTTGTGACTCGGTCGGTTTCGGATTTCCACCATATCGCCGCATTGCGCCGGCCGACTCAAACAGGATGACTTTATTCGGCCAACTTCAAAACAGCCGCGTCGCTCCATTGCATCCTCAATGGGTTTATATCGAGCAGATAATCGAGAATATGGTTGAGGCAGCCATGCTTGGCAAAATGTCGTCGGCGCAGGCCATCGCCGCCGCCCAAAAGAAAATCGCCGACGTTCGAGGCAATTGAGAAGGCATATCATATTGCTCTTGACTGCCCCTTGGCTACTCACCTTGGCCGTATTCTGGGCGTTTCCGGCCGCCTATTCGTTCTGGCTGTCATTTACCGATCACTCGGTCTTCTTGTCCGGATCGTTTGTCGGTCTGGATAATTACGTTCGTCTTTTCCAAGATAAGGCCTTTCTGCTGGCGCTTAAAAACACCGCCTTTTTCGTCGTCGGCACCATTCCGTTCACTACCGTTTTCGCCCTCATTCTGGCGATGCTGATAGCCGAAAAAATCCCCGGCTACAAGATATTCAAAGCCGCTTATTTTCTTCCCTCCATAACCTCGATGGTGGTCATTTCGTTGATTTTCGTCAATCTCTATTCGCGGGACGGTTATCTCCATCTGCTGGGCAGGTTGTTGGGATTGGCCGTGCCCGAAAATGGATTTTTATTTTCCACGGCGACCGCGCTGCCGGCGATAATGCTTATGGATATCTGGGTGGCGATAGGTTATTACGTTTTGCTATTTTTGGCGGGGATAACGGCGATACCACCCGAGATAAACGAGGCGGCGACCCTTGACGGCGCCGGTTTCTGGCGCAAACTGATAGCTATCACCGTGCCGCAGATAAGACCGATGTTCCTTTTCATTCTGGTGATCAATACGATCCGCTCTTTTCAAATTTTCATCGAGATTTTGGTGATGACCCGCGGCGGACCGGTCGGCTCGACCTCGACTTTGGTATATTTCGTTTACGAAGAGGGGTTAAGGCGGTTCAATATCGGTTATGCCTCGGCCGCGGCATATTTATTATTCGTGCTGATTTTGATCTTATCGCTTCTGCAGATGAAACTGCTTAGAGGCAGACAAGGGGTGGTTGGATGACGAAGTCAAGCCGGGCGGCTGCGTTCATAATAATGGTTGTGGTCCTGGCGACAATGCTTTTCCCGCTGCTTTATATGATCTGGCTTTCGTTTAAATCCGAAACCGGCGACGCCATAAATGCGGTGGAGAATTACAAGACGATTCTGGCTCGGGGGCAACTTTGGCTTTTTCTGTTGAACAGCGCAATTGTGGCGATTGCGGTAACCATAGGCAATCTGTTTTTTTGCCTGATGACCGGCTATGCCCTTGCCAGAGGGAAATTCGCCGGATCCGGAGCGTTGTACTTGTCGGCCGCCGCTACTTTGATGATCCCTTCGCATATTTTGATCATTCCGATTTATATGCTTGTCAGCAAGATCGGGTTGTTTGACACGTATTGGGCGTTGATACTGCCGTTTTTGGTCAGTCCGCTCGGGGTCTTTTTGATGACCCAGTATATCCGGGGTCTGCCCGATGATTGCGAGCAGGCGGCCCGGATAGACGGCGCCGGCGAATTTACGATATTGTTTCGGATTGTGGCTCCCCTTTGCCGTCCGGCGCTGGCGGTTCTGGCAATCCAGACTTTCATGACGAACTGGAACTCGTTCGTGTTTCCCTTTATCTTGACCTCAAGGCCTGAACTTTACACCCTGCCGGTCGGGATAGCGATGATTCAGGGAATGCAGGGATTAGAGACGCCGCAACTGATGGCCGGCTGCACTATCACCACTCTACCGGTGATTGCCGTGTTTCTTTTTTTCCAGAGACATATTATCGAGGGGATAACGGCTGGGGCGGTGAAAGGATAAAGGTTCGCGGGGTACGCTTCATTATGGAAATTGCCCCGCAGCTGAATTCGGCCGGCTCGTCCGAAAACGCACGATCATCTTGAAAAATAATCGATTATTCCATCGCCGATGGCTTTGGCGATCGCCTTTTGGAATTTTTCCTTTTTCAGTTTTGCTTCCTGTTCGGGGATCATCATGAAGGCACACTCGATAAGCACCGCCGGAAAATCGCTGACGCGGGCCAAAGCCAGATTGCCGTAATAAAGACCGTGATCGGGCAGATCGGTTTCGGCGATGATTCTGGCATGAATTTTCTCGGCCAGCGGCCGGCTGAACGGGAAATAGTAATAGGCCGACGTTCCGTTGTTCACAAACGGGTTGATGCCGTCGGGAAGAGCGTTGTTATGAATACTCACCAGCAAATCGACATCGTTGGCCAGGGCAAAATCGACTCTATTCAGCAATGGCACGTCCTCATTCCCTTTTCTTGTCATGAACACAACGGCGCCTTTTGTTTTTAGGTAACGGGATAGCTTTTCGGCGATCCACAGATTGGCGTCTTTTTCGGCCAGGCCGGTCGGACCGATCGCGCCGTTGTCTTTCGAATGACCGGGATCGACCGCAATTTTGATACCTTCGAGCGGCCGCCCTTTGCGGAATTCACCCGGCTTTTTCCTTATCCTCAAAATGAACCGATTCCCCTCATAACGGCCGCCATACCCCCAGAGTTTGGGTTCCGACAACCGTGCCTGAAACCTGAGAATCCCATCCTGCGGCTGCGACCAGCTGAGATCTTTAAGAAATTCAGACGAGCAGTTGAATCTTATCCAATCGATATTGGAAACCGCACCAATCAGATCCAGTTCCAGCCCTCCTTCGCGTTCTCTGATATCGTAAGGCAGGCGATCTCCGACGTTCATGGAAATCTCGACGCAGTTGACGAATTCATCGACTTTGACGCTGCTGATTTCCCCACGCGGCGGCCGGCTGCCGATCGGCTCCATAACCACGTCCGTTTTCCTGATGAAACCGCTGATATTTTCCGCCAGCCGCAGCCGATAGAAATCGGGGGTTTCCCCGTTATACAAAAACCTCACGCCCGGTGGCATGTTAACCAATCTATATCCCTTATCCGGAGCAACTCTAACGATACGCGGGCGCTCGATCACTCTCAAAACCCGCAATTGATCATCCGGCAGACTAACCACGAAAAAATCGGTGCTGTCGAGCGCAGTTTGTATAGCCGTATCCGGCCGGGAATCGGAGTATGTCATCAGCGCTACAACCACCCTCGATGAATCGCCTGCTTCGAACATGGGTAAACGGCCGTAATACAGACAATAGTCGGCTGTGCCGTCCGGCGATTCGGCCAATTGTCCAAACACACTCGAGGCCGTATCGTCGTCAGCGAGGCGATACATCAAAAACCATCTTTTCATTCCGGAAAAGCGGCAATAGGGTTGGCTTCTTGCGCTTGCCAAAAGCGTGAATTCGAATACGTCGTTTTTTCCGAGCACGGTTCTGCCGGCCGGCCTCAGGGTCGATTTAACCAGCAGCGACGATCCGCTGGGCGCCGGCGGACCGACCATGACAGAAAGGCTATCTTTGGCCGTATCGCCGTCGCTAACCGAAACGAGTCTGAAAACGAAATCACCGGGATCGATTTTGAGAAAAGCCAGGAATCCACCCTCACGATGGACCGGGACTTGAACCCCGTTGATTTTCAACTCGGCTCCCGGACGAGTGTTGCCGAAAATGAAAGTCGAATCGACCAGCGGCAGTATTTGTCCGGCTTTGGGATAAATGATCTGAATATGGTTTTCGGCCGAGGCCGCCGCCCATAATAAAATTATTGCCAGCAAGGCCCTAATCATGCTCGCGGAATCGCTCCAATGCCGGGACGTGAAGGATATTTCAGAAAACCGTTGACGGCTTTGACACCTTCATAAGGATCATCGCTGATCAGAAGGTTGCCGTCGAGGTCGATATAATCGACTAATGGCGCAAGTTGGGCGGCCGCCGAAATGGCGATCGATGTTTCTATCATACAGCCGATCATGATTTTCATTTTCAAGGCTCGAGCCACGCAAATCATCCGGTATGCCTCGCGGATACCGCCTGATTTTTGCAGCTTGATATTTACCCCATCGACCAGACCCAGATATTGCGGAATATCCTCGGCCCGCATGATTCCTTCATCGGCGATTATCGGTAGGTCGACTTTTTGCCGCAGAAGGTGGAACCCCTCGAAATCTTTCCAATGCAGCGGCTGCTCGACGAATTCGATATCGTATTTTGCAAGTTCCTTTATCTTCTGAACCGCTTCCCGGGCGCTCCAGCCGGCGTTGGCATCGACCCGGATTCTGGCCTTGGTCGCCTCACGCACCGCCGCCACCATTTCGATATCGCCGGGGACTCCGACTTTTACCTTATACACTTGATAACCGGGATTCTGAATCGTCTGCTTTTTCATCGAATCGGGATCGCTGATGGATATCGTATATGAAGTGGCTATATCGTCGCGCGGAGTGATTCCATAGAGCGCATACACGGGTAGATTCAGGTCTTTGCCGAGCCTGTCATGGAGAGCTATGTCTATCGCCGCTTTGGCTGCGCTATTGCCGGCGGCGATCGAATCCAATTTGGCCGAAAGGGTTTCCATTTGGCGGGTTTCGAGCGCCAGACTTTCGGAGACGCGATTGATAAAATTGAGCACGGTCTCGAAAGTTTCGCCATAGTAATTCACCGGCGAGGCCTCTCCCAAACCGCCGTCGATATCGACGATCACCAGTCGTTTGGAATCGGCGGCCCCATGAGTCGTCCGGAACGTATCTTTCAACGTAACATCAACTAGTTTCGTCTTGATCATATCAAACCACTGCCTTTTCAGATATTTCGAAGGTGCCTTCATCGGCATCGATCGTCGCCTTCACCCCTATCGGTATAGTCATGTTTTCTTTACCATGGCCGCAGGCTACGTTCCATAGTTGGGGAACATCCAAACCACCGAAATAATCATCGAGAACCTGATCAAGGGTCAAACTCGGATAAGTTCGGCCGGTTATTTTACAATTCAAGAAAGGTCCGAATATGAATCCCGCCGCCTGCGCAATATCGCTGGTTGCGAAAAGATGGGAAAGATAGCCGTCGAGACGATACGGTTCCTCGTCGACATCCTCGAGAAATACAATCTTATCGGCGAATTTCGGCAGAAATGGGGTGCCGACAAGTTTTTGCAAAAGCGACAAATTGCCGCCGGTAAGATAACCCGAGGCCCGACCACGCCCCCGCTTTACGAAACCGCCGGCTTTTTTCGGATTATTTTGCGCACCCGCCGGCGAAGGATTTGAAACAATGCGGAACAGCTTTTCGGTCGAATAAAGATAATCATTGCGGCAAATATCTATCGCCGGCATCGGGCCGTGAAAAGTGACGAAGCGCCGGCCAAACGTCTGAAGCAATATGGTGATATCGGAATAACCGACAAAAATCTTCGGATTATTCCAAATCGTATTCAGGTCGAGATATTTCAACAATCTCTGGCAACCGAAACCGCCCCTGGCGCAAAAGACGGCCTTGACCTTTTTGTCTGCGAACACCTCGTTCAGCGCGTCTGCTCTGGCCTTGTCGTCTCCGGCGAGATATCCCCGTTTCAGATAACACTGTGGATGAATCCGGATTTTATAGCCGTAGCTTTCGATTCTCTTAACGCCGAGCGTAAGCTTCCTTTTCGATGGTGTGCCGGAAGGGGCTACAATGGCAATCACATCTCCCGGTTTCAGCGCCGGCGGTTTCACTTTTCGGGCCATAGATGGTAGGCTACCCCCCCGTGACCGACCCAAACCTCGGTCAACTCTTCGATATCGTA
>CAZHVC010000070.1:0-7680 GCA_964535765.1 uncultured Ignavibacteria bacterium
GTGGTCTGCTGACCGCAGGCCGATATTTCAGCGGAAGAATCAAATCTGCGGTAATTCTGTTGATAGGAACCGCGGGAGTGATAATTGGCGCTGTCCCTCATCTCGGCAAGGCGTCTTTATCGGGAAACGTTTCCGCCGAAAGGCTGGCTCGAACTCTGGCAGCCGAATGTGACACCGGTGCGATCCTATTTTGTTCATCTTACAATACTTTTTTTATAATTCAGGCTTTGCAGGCAGAGCAATATCGCACCGACATCCGGCTGATTCATGTTTATCAACTTGAGCGTGATTGGTACCGTAATCAGTTGCTGAAGCGTTTCAATTTGCAACCGGCAAGGGCGGGCGACTCGGCACCGGCATTTTACCGACAACTGATTAATTCATTTAAGGATAGTTGCGAAATATTGGTGGAATACGACGAATTCTCCGCTCCGTTGCGCAATTATCTTTGGCCCGAGGGGTTCCTCTGGAAATTCAAATCCGCGCAATTTCATCCGAATGAGGTAAATGAAACCTGGAGCCCGGACAAGGACCTGGCCGGATTTGAGAATTATCTTCAATCCGGCACGGATTATGAAGAATTAAAAAGCATGGCTTGGATGTTGAGAAATCGAATGCAGTTTTTCGCCGACCTCGGATATGTGGATTTGGCAAACAGTTACCTCGCCGAGGTGGATCGACTGGCGGCTGCATTCGCAAAAAACGTTTCCAAATCCCGAGGTGATTAAATGAATAGTTCACGAAAAGGATTTACTTTGATCGAATTGATGATAGTGGTGGTGATTGTAGGTATCCTGGCGGCCCTGGCGGTGCCGCGTTTCATGAGGGCGGCCACACGAGCGAAACAATCTGAGGCAAAAGGGATTCTAAAGCAAATCTATACCATGCAGCGGGCCTATTTCGTCGAGAACGACACCTATTGCCGCAACGGGATCACCGCCAATGCCGCAAACCCACTAGCTTTTGCACCGTTGGCCGTTGAAATAATGCCGACCGCGCGCTATAATTATGTCATGACCGTTGCCGGAGCTACATTTACCTGCACGGCGACGGCCAATCTCGATGACGATGCCACCAACGACGTCTGGACCATAGATCAAACCGGGCAACTTGTTTGTACTTCCGATGATTCGCGTCTATAATCGGACCGGACACTAGACGATTTGCAGTCGTTTCATTCATTGATATTTTGACCTCATAAAAGTCATTCGCTGACTTTGGCGCCATAATCCGGCTTGGAAAGAGCCGGCTCGGAACGCATATCCTGACCTTGCATTTTGCAAAATGCAAATCCCGATTGCCGACGTCGAGCCGGTTATCCATTATATCAAATCTTGCGGCGCGGTTCCTATATCGATAACATCCATGGCCTTAATTGTGTCTTGATGATTCTCGACAATTATTCGAGCTATGGCATGGGATTTGAGTATTAATGGTTGCGATTGAACAAAAAATCAGGAGCAGTCGCTAAAGAATAGTGTCGGGAATTCGATAAAAAGATTAAGAATCAGATAACCCAAAAACAGGAGAGTGACAGATGTCGAGGAAGTCAAACAAAGGTTTCACCCTTATCGAATTGATGATCGTCGTGGTCATCATCGGGATTCTTGCCGCACTGGCAATACCTCGATTCATGCGTTCGACAACCAAGGCCAAACAGTCCGAGGCCAAACAGCTATTAAAGCAGGTTTATACGATGCAGCGCGCCTATCGTCAGGAGTTTGACAGTTACTGTTTGAACGGCGCCACCGCATCGGCCGCCGCGCCGAACGCTTTCGCTCAGATCGGCGTTGAAATCATGTCCACCGCCCGCTATACATACGTCATGACCGCTGCCGCCAACACTTTCCAATGCGTGGCTACAGCCAACCTTGACGATGACGCCACCAACGACGTGTGGCAGATTGACCAAACCGGCAATCTTCAATGCACGTCCAACGATGCCATAAACTGATGATTATTACGGTAGTGTATAGGGCTCGGAAACGAGCCCTTTTTTTGTTTGCATCTGAACGGATTCACTCATAATTAAGCGGCTATGGACTACGTTCAATTGATGCTTGTCGCCGTTCTCGGCCTGATCGTAGGAAGTTTCGCCAATGTTTGCATTTATCGATTGCCGCTCGGTAAATCGATAGTCCATCCGGCCTCAGCCTGCCCGGTCTGCAATCGGCCTATCGCACCCTACGATAATATTCCGCTGGTCAGCTACATTATATTATGGGGGCGGTGCCGCCATTGCCGGACGAAAATCAGCCTGCGTTACCCGTTAGTGGAATTATTGAACGCGCTGCTGTATATTATCGCCTTGCTGGAAATAGGTAGTTTCACCGGCGATCGCCTGTTTCGCCTGATAGAGGCGTTTTACCTATCGACGGCGTTTCTTATCGTCTTTTTCGTCGATATCGATCATCGAATCATCCCGGATTCCATTTCGCTTTCGGGCATTGTTATTGGCATCTTGTTCAGTTTTCTGCCGGGCATACCGGTCAACTGGAAGCAGGCGCTGATCGGGACCGCCATGGGCGGCGGCTTATTTTTGTTGGTGGCTGAGATTGGCGATAGGGTGTTCAAACGCGAAAGCATGGGCGGCGGTGATATCAAGCTGGCGGCCATGTTGGGAGCATCTCTCGGCTGGCAAGGGATACTGCTGGTCTTGTGCCTGGCGTCGTTTCTGGGAAGTATCGTCGGCTTGACCCAACTGGCTCTTGCCAGAGATAAGTCGTCTGCCAGAATAGTACCGTTCGGGCCGTTTTTGGTCACCGCCGGCCTGGTCGTTTTCTATCGAGGCCCGGAAATCATTCGCTTTTACCTGAAAAGCGTCGGCTTGCTGTAATTATTCCCCCCCGCCGGTCTGCCGATATTTATATATGTGAGCGGCGGAAAGATCAGGATATTCAGCAGCTATGAGATAGAGATCAAGATTTCGTTGATCCTATTGATCGCTTTTTTACTCTCGCTCAATTTCCTTTCATCTTTTGCCATGAATCGGGCCAGACTTGCCTTACAGAATAAATCGCGATCGCAGATAGAGCTGGCCCTGACGGCGATAAAAGCGGGAATCGAAGAAAAAAACTACAGTCTGCCCGAGGCTCAGTTTTTGAAACGGATCGCTGTGGTTGCGGGGGTCGCCAAAATAGAGATATCCGACAGCCTCGGCAACAGGTTGCTGGCCATATTTACCGATTCCAAAACGGAATCTGACGGCGATCCAACCGTTTTTGGGGATGTCGTCATTTCCGATAGAAACGGCAATAAAATTTATTCGGTATATGTCGCCGGCTCGGGAAAAGAAGAAGCGGCATTGGCCAGGCTGGCGCTGCTGGATGCTGTTTTCAGAGGTTTCGGGTTGTTGGCCGGACTTGCCGTCGCCGCTTTGTTCATACGTTTCGTAATGGATCCTTATCGAAAAATCAAAAACCAGGCCCGGAATCTGAATATCAAACTCAAAAACGTGGATAATACCGACAGCGTCGAATATGTAGTCACCATGTTTCAGGAAATCATCAGCCAGCTCAAACAAAAGGAAGAGATGCTTCGCCGCCTGTATGATGATTCGGAGAGGCGGGCTGAATCGCTCGAACGTTATAATGAGTACATCCTCGGCAGCATCTCCACCGGCGTCATAATCTGTGACAATCAGGGGATAATCACCCGATTCAATAGGGCGGCCAAAAGAATAACCGGAATCGGGAATATCGAGCAAAACGGGCTGTCGCTGGAAACGGTTTTCGGAAAAAACCACCAAATTACTAAACTGATGGCGGAAGCATTGCGTGGAATCACCTATTCGCGGCGGGAGCTGGAAATGGTGCGGGGCGACGGATCGCGGCAATGGATAGGGCTTTCCACTTCCCAGATTTCCGATAATGAAAATAATCGTCTTGGAGCGGCGGTCTTGCTTACCGATCTGACTAAAATCAAACAGATGCAGGCATTGATTGACTATCAGGAAAAGATTTCGGCCCTCGGTCGGCTGTCGGCCGGCCTGGCTCATGAACTTCGCAATTCCATCGCCGCCATCGTCGGATTCGGCAAGCTTCTGAAGAAACACGGTCTCGATAGCCAAGCCCTGACTATCGCCGAAAGCATTTTGGCCGAAGCTTTGGCCACCGAGGAAATGCTGTCGCGATTTCTTGATTTCGCCCGCCCGCTCAAACTTCAACCACGGCCGTTTGACCTGATCGAGGCGATCAATAGCTGTATCGAACAATGTTCGAATATGTATACCCACGGCCGGGTCGAATTCCGTTTTTCTCCGAAAGCAGATGAATTCATATTCAAGGGCGATCCGGTTCTGCTGAAAACGGCTTTTCGCAATCTGCTGATCAATTCGTATCAGGCGATCGGCGAAACCGGCAATATTGAAGTCAAACTCGAACATGATCGAAATAACGATTCATATAGAATCACGTTTTGTGATGACGGACCGGGAATCGAAAGGGAATTGTTGCCGAAGATTTTCGAACCGTTTTTCACCACCAAGGAGAAGGGAACCGGTCTTGGCATGGCCATAGCCAAAAAGATAATCAGCGCCCATTTCGGGGAAATCGAGGTCTCCAGCCGACCGGGGCAGACGATCGTAACTATCACTCTGCCGCTTAAACAAACGGTTCAAATCCAGTCGATAGATTCAGATGAAAGCTATGTAGCCCAGCTTATTCAGGAACAAAGTTGATAAATTCCTTGCAGCTTCGAAGACTCGTCCTTGTTTCGTCATGCAATATTGCCGAATGCAACGATCCGCTGAAGAAAATGCGTTGATTAGCGGGTTACCTTGCCGATAAATAAAATGGCCGGTGGGTCAACCCCCTGGAAGATCGGGGTTCAACTGAGGAGCTACGTTGTAATGGATAAAAAGAGCGTTCTTACGAGAATAGGAAAAATCAAGGAATTATCGTCACCGCCGACCTTGCTGCAAGGAATTCTCGACTTGATCAATTCGCCCGACGTTTCGGCCAAGGCGCTGGCCGATGTCATCCTCAAAGATCCCGCTCTGACCGCTCGGGTGTTGAAAATCGCCAATTCTTCGTTTTACGGCTATTACAAGAAGATCACCACCGTCAACCAGGCGGTCATGGTGATGGGGATAAACGCGGTCAAGTATTTTATTTTGTCCATTACCGTCCTGAATCAACTTCTTTCCCAGAAAGACAAAAGCCGTATCAATCATAAAAGCATCTGGACGAACATTCTCCAGTCGGCGGCGGCGGCGCGCGGCATAGCCGTCCGAATCGATTACGGCCAGCCCGAGGAGGCCTATGTAGCCGGACTCCTTCATGACCTGGGTATTATCATTCTCGAAAAGGAGTTTCCCGATGAGTATCAGTCGGTCCTCAGGCATGTGGCAGCCGGCAAACTTTTGCATGAGGCCGAAAACGAAGTATTCGGCTTGGATCATCAGTACATAATAGGGCAGATGGCCAACAATTGGAATCTGCCCTCCCTGATCACCGACTCTATAATAATGCATCATCCGGCGACCGAATCGGATTTGCCGAACATGCCTCTAATAGCCAAAGTCGTGGCCTTGGCGGATTGTATCGCCTCGGTTCCTTTCGATGAAATGCGTAATCTGGCGATCGCCGAAAAAAGGCTTCACCTGATGAACGCCTTAGCCGGCTCACTTAAGATCGATCACGGGATGCTGATCGAGATTCACAAAAAACTGGCCGATGAGGTGGTCATATCAGCCTCCACCATGGATCTCGATATCGGCGATGCGGTCGATATTCTTTCGCGGAGCAATGCGGAGCTTTTCAAAATCTATCTCGAGCTGGCCGCCCTATTCAAGGAACGGCGGGAATTGAGCCGGGAACTTTTGCATGAAGAAAGGATGGAGGGAACCCTCGAATCGCTGAAAATTGCCCTGGCGACGCTGTCGCATTACCTCAACAACTCCACGATGAACATCAGCGGCAAATGTGAGCTGTTGCGGCTGATTATGTCACAAAAGGGGATGGAGGGCGTAAAACAAAACCTGCCGGAATTCATCAATTCGATCGAAAAGTCAGTCAAGAGGATTACCCTCGTGCTCGAACATTTATCGAAAGTATCCTCTCTTGAGTCTCTCAATTTCTTCAGTAATTCGAAAGCGATCGATATAGAAAACGATATCAAGAACAAGCTGTCCAAACAACTGGAAAGCATCGAGGCGTAGGAATTTCAAATATCGATGGCTATCAGGCGGTCATGACGCAGCCTTAGGGGGATTCGCTTCGGCTGTGTCGATACCGCCGCCCCTAAACAGCGAAAATTTTCAGCCTGAATGTCGGGAAGATCGTTCCGGCAATCCCGGATCAATCAATCGCTACCCTTTTTATTGGAACCGGCGGCCGGCGAACCGGCCACGATTTTGCCGAGAATCGGGATCGTGATTCGGCTGTCCGGGCGGCCGTCGGCCTGAAGCGTCACCGAAGATATAAACGGCCCCTCCGAAATATTCTTGCTCAACTCTATCTTCAGATCGGTCGATTGGTTCGGTTTCAATTTATGATTGCCCAGAGTGACCTTGATGAAATCCGGCGAGGGAGTCTCTATCAAGGTCAAGTTGACCAGCGACGAATCGGTGTTGGTGAGGCTGAGCTTCAGCTCCGCTTTCTTTCCCTTGCCGACCTCTTTGAAATCGGCCTCCAGCGGCGAGAATTCGATAATCTGCAATGGATTATTGATATTGGCCTTGAACCGAAGTTCGAGGAACGGGTTGAGATCGTCATTGCATTCGATCTTTATTCCCTTGGTGACCCGTCCGTTGAACCTGCCGGAATCGAATATTACGTCTATGCTTGATCGCCCGCCCGGGGGAACCACGATATTGTTTTTCTTAGTCGAGGTGCAACCGCAGGTCGGCTTCACCTGAGTTATAATCAGCGTATCCTTGCCTTCGTTGGTGAACCAGTAGTTATGGGAGACCTTCGCCCCTTTGGCCAGCGATCCGAAATCGAAATCGGTTTCGTCGAACTTGATCCTGGCTTTGGTCAATTTTACCGGACTGGCGGCTTTTTCCGATCCGGCGGGAACGATCGCTTTGCTTTTGATCCAATCCTCGAGTTTGGGTCGGTTAGCGGTGTCCTCGGCGGCCTCCTGACCAAGGAGCGGGCTGGAAAGAAATATCAGAAAAAACATTAACGAAATTGCGGAATTGATTTTATTCATGACACTACTCCTTTACCGTAATTTAGCGCCGATTTCGACTATGTCAAGAAGGTAAATACCCCATTTTTTTCATCCACGCATCCGAATAGAGCTTCGAAAGATAGCGATTGCCCGAATCGGGCAGAATGATAACCGTGTTGCCTTTTATCAAACGTTGTTCGGCAAGCCGGATCGCCGCGGCCACTACCGCGCCGCTGGAGCCGCCCCCGAATACCCCCTCGACCCTGGCCAACCGGCGCGCCGTCAGCATCGCCTCTCGATCACTGATCTGAATCATTTCATCGATTACCGAAAAATCGAGAGCGCGCACCGGCTTGTCGCTGCCGATTCCCTCGATTTCATAGTGGGAAGCCGCGATCACCTCCCCCGTTCGAAATTGATGCGACAAAATAGATCCCTCGCTGTCGACGGCGATGATTTTAATCCGCCGATTGCGCTCTTTCAAAAATCTACCTACCCCCGAGACCGTGCCGCCGGTCCCGGCTCCGATCACCGCGCAATCGATTTCGCCGTCCATCTGTTCCC
>CAZHVC010000071.1:0-7672 GCA_964535765.1 uncultured Ignavibacteria bacterium
CCATAGAGGATATCGTGGAAGAAATAGTCGGAGATATCCTTGACGAGTACGATCAGGAATCGCCGAAAATCGCTTTCGGGACGGATGGGGCGGTCGTTCTGGCAAGCATGCCGATCGACGAATTCGCCGACGAATTCGGCGTTGAAGTGGCAAAAGGCGACTATCATACGATCGGCGGGATGATAATCACTCAACTCGGGAGAATTCCGGCGGTCGATGAAACCATATCTTTCGGCGATTTTACTTTGAAAGTCATCGAGAAGGAACGGCACAAAATCAAAAGAGTAATCGCCAGAAAAAGCAAAGTCGATACTGCCGATACCGATTCCGGCGATTCCTTGTAACGATTGAAGTTCGGCGGGAAAGCGGTCGATTCCGCTCCAACGGCGAATCAGAAATTGACACCGAGGGTCAACCGGTGGACGTTGCCGAGATCGGCATACGATGAATAACTGTAATCAAAGACATATTTCTGGTAACTGTAGCCGAAGCCGCCGGCGAATCCGGCAAGATTATCCCGGCCCGATCCGGTCTTGAAATCTCTGCCGGCGGAAGACCAGCCGAGCCTTAACATCAACGGACTGAGCATATCGAATTGCCCGCCGATAGCAAGGGAAACCGCATTATCGCTCGGCTTTATCAGATCGACCGCTATCGTCAACGGCAACCCTTTCAATACATGGGAAAAACCAGCGTCCACCGTCACCGGCAACGGATCTTTATGCGATTTCGATAGCCCCTTGGTTTGCACGCCCGCGTTGGTTATCGCCAAACCGAGACCGGACCTGCCGCCGCCGAATCTGTATTGAACCCCTATGTCCGCGGCGATCGCCGCCGATGTATAGCTGTCGATTTTTTCGGAGATGAATTTGCCGGTGAATCCGCCGGAAAACCCTTTCAACAGAACCCTGGCGTAGGTCAGCCCGATTGCGATATCGTGAGCACCGAACGTGCCGTTCTGGTTACCTTGAGCATCCAGCCTATCGAAATCGCCGTAATTCATGTAATGAAGCGACGCCCCTATCGCGGTCGTCTGATCGATCAACCTTGCATAGCCGAGATAACCGGTTTTGAAATCCAGCAGATAATTCATATAGGTGGCCATGAAACGATTCCTGGCGGGCTGGAGCATGATTACTTCGTAATCGATCTCGGTTTGGCTTTCTTCGTCTTCTTCCTCGAAACCAAAGTCGATTTGATTTTCCTTTTTCGTGAAAATATAGGTCGGCATCACGATTCCGGCCGGGTTATGATACAGACCGCTCAGGTCGTCGGCAAGACCGGCATAGGCTCCGCCCATCCCCTGGGCTTTGGCGCTGACGCCGACTTTCAAAAAGGTATAGCCGCTCTTACCGGCATCGGGGTTGGAGGCTGAGGCGATAATCGTCAGGCAAAAAACCGCCGCCAAAATTACGATATTTTGTTTCATATTCATCGCTCCAAATGCGGAAATCCGGAATCAACGTATTTATTTAATCGACGAAATCGGCGAAAATTCGCCATGCCTTATTCGTATTTACCATCCTTTGACCGTTTTGTTCAAAACCTGATTGACCAGTTTTTCGATAGCCCTCAGTTTGCCGTCTTCCTCGGTTTCGGAAGAGGACGAATAAATTCCGAAGTCGGACAGGTTTTCGCTCCAGATGACTTTATCGCTTTTCAGGTTCAATAGTTGCGCCTTTATATCGATTTTACAGGAATATTCTTGAACCTCTTCTCCGGCCGAAAAGGTGTAAGCATCGCGACTGTATCGGGTGATGATCACCTCCAATTTGCCGTCGGCGGCGACCTCCGGAACGACTTTCAGCGTGTTGTCGGCGACGAACACCTGGCTCAACTCGCGGGACAGCAATTCGGGAAGCCCGTATTCGGTGGTCTGGTTTTCCGGCAGCGGGATGGCGATCGTCTTGATTCCCCCTGCGGCCGAAGGAGAAAACGTGTAAACCCCGCATGACAGTAAAAGCAGTGCGACCGCTGTTGGTGCAAGAGCGGCTTTCATATAGTCAATCGCTTTCCGTTTTTGATCACCGAATGAACCATGCTTTTGCCGATCCAGTACGACAATTCCCGGAAATCTTCCGCCTCCCAGATAACCAGATCGGCGATCTTGCCCGGCGAAAGGCTGCCAACTTTGTCTCCCCTGTCTATGGCATGGGCCGCATTCAACGTTGCCGCGCAGAGCGCTTCTGCCGGAGTCAATCCATATTCAATGCAGGCCAGACTCATCGTCAACGTCATCGAAATAACCGGCGAGCTGCCCGGATTATAATCGGTCCCGATGGCCACCGGCAGACCTGAATCGATCATGCGGCGCGCCGGCGCCTTGTGCTTTGCTTTCAGAATCCATACACTTCCGGGCAAAAGCACCGGGATGACACCCGCTTTTTTCAGCAGATGAATCCCCTCGTCGCTCACACAATCAAGATGATCAGCGGAAAATGTACGGAATTCGGCGGCAAGCTCCGCGCCGCCGGTGTTATGGAATTGATCGGCATGCAGTTTCAATTTCATGCCGAACGCCTGGGCCGTCTGGAGTATTACCCGCGTCTGTTTCAGGGTAAAGACCCCTTTTTCACAGAAGGCGTCGCAAAACTCCGCCAGATTTCCCGTGGCTACCGAGGGTATCATCTCGCCGCAGACGAGGGCCACGTACTCGTCCGGGCGCCCCTCGAATTCATCCGGGACCTCGTGGGCGCCCAAAAATGTGACTACGACGTCAACGGCGTGATGGGAATTTAGTCGGTTCAGAACATCGAGCATTTTGAATTCGGTTTTGGTGTCCAATCCGTATCCTGATTTCCCCTCGACAGTCGTAACCCCATTGCGGAGCATTTGATCAAGGACCTTTTTGCCGCCCTCAAATAGAGATTCGGCGGTTGCTTTTCTGGTCGCCCTTACCGTCGATTTTATGCCTCCGCCAGACTTGGCGATATCCAGATAACTTTTGCCGCTGAGTCTTTGCTCGAATTCCTCGGCGCGGTTGCCGGCGAATACCGGATGCGTATGTGGATCGACCAAGCCCGGAGTAACCAGCCTGCCGCCGGCATCGATTTCTATCGTGTTTTTTTTCAGTCTCGATGATTTCAGCAATTTGGCGGTGGTGCCGACTGCCGTTATGCGCGAATTTTCGATAGCCACCGCTCCGTTTTTGATAATGCCCAGATTTTTCATCAATCGCCCGTCAAGCGGCCCGACATGGCCGTCAACATGCATCGTCACCAGTTGCCCGATATTGGTGATGATGCAGGAAAGTTCCGGTTTCGAATTCGAAAGCTTTTTGCCCATTGCCGCCTCCCTACCTATCTACGACTGCGGCCAGGAAGGTTCCCTCGGCAACGACTTTGCCGTCAACATAGGCTTTTCCTCCCATCCGGCAGGAATTCGGTCTGAATTGAATCATCTCAATTTCGAATCTGAGCTGGTCGCCGGGAATGACCGGCTTGCGGAAACGGACGCCGTCGATTCCAAGAAAGTAAACGAGCTTTTTTTCCGGTTCTTCGATCGCGTTCAGCAGCATGAATCCACCGGCCTGGGCCATAGCCTCCACAATCAGCACCCCGGGCATCACCGGGCGTTGCGGAAAATGACCGACAAAGTGCGGCTCGTTGAAAGTGACGTTTTTTATCGCCACGACCCGTTTGCGCGGCTCAAGATCGATAATTCTATCAATCAAAAGCATCGGGTATCTATGCGGCATGGCTTTGAAAATGGCGTTGATGTCCAGCAGATATTCGCCTTTAGTTTTTCCGGTGCCGTATTTGCTGGTCAAAAGTTTTTTCTCGTAAATCATGCGGATCTGGCGGGCAAGCGCAACGTTGGCCGCATGGCCGGAGCGGGCAGCCAGTATGTGCCCCTTAATCGGCACTCCGATAAGGAACAGATCCCCGAGTAAATCGACTGCTTTATGCCTGACCGGTTCATTGGGGAATCGCAATTTCGTGTCGTTCAGTATGCCGGATTCCTTTACGAAAAATTCCTGATCCTGGCCGAATCGGTCCTTGAGGCGCTGGATACGATCGGCTGTCAATTCGTGATCTACGAAAACGACCGCCGTATCGAGTCCGCCGCCTTTGATAAGCCCATTATCATAGAGCGTTTCCACCTCACTTAAAAGACAAAATGTGCGTGAAGGAGCGAATTCATCCACGAATTCGCGATCGAGATCGACCAGGGATGTATACTGGGTGCCGAGGGCCTTGTTTTCATAATCGATAAGAAACGTAATCCGCAAGTCATCCGACGGTGTAACTACGATATCGATTCGTTTTTCCTTTTCGGAATATGAAAGGGGGTTGTCGATTTCGAGATAGTTTTTCGGAGCGTCTTGTTCGGCGATTTCGGCTTCGAGAAGCGCCTTGACGAACGGCAACGCCGATCCGTCGCCGGCCGGCGGCTCGATATTCGACAGCTCGATAATTAGATTATCGATCTGAAGCCCGGCAACGGCCGCCAGAACATGCTCTACGGTGTGAACCTTCACGTTGTTCAACCCGAGCGTAGTGCCCCGAAGGGAATCTACGACGTGATCGATATCAGCGGGAATTCTCGGCGAATCCTCGAAATCGGTCCGGACGAAAGTCACCCCATGGTTAATGGGGGCGGGAATGAAACTGATGGTGGTCTGGACCCCCGTATGCAGCCCGATTCCGGAAAGTGATACGCGCCTTTTAATAGTGCGCTGATTACTGAGCATGGTTTGATCCGATCATTATGGTTTATCGCTAATTAGACCAGTAATTCCGGTCAAGATTTCGATACCCTATCGCCTCCGAAATATGGTGCGATTGTATTTTTTCTGCCCCTTCAAGATCGGCGATAGTCCGGCTCACTTTAAGAATTCTATCGTAGGCGCGGGCCGACAGCCCCAAGCGACTTATGGCCGCTCGCAGAAGGTCGAGCGAATCTTCATCGAGCCGGCAGATCTGTCTGAGCAACCGGGTTTCCATCTGCGCGTTGCAATAGATTCCATCAAGGTCTGCGAATCTTTCCAGCTGCCTCTGCCTGGCGGCATTGACTCGCTTACGAATCGTTTCGGACGAGTCGCCGCCGCCGAGACCCGCCAGATCTTTGAATTTGACCGCCGGCATTTCGATATGAATATCGATCCTGTCGAGAAGCGGCCCGGAAATGCGGGAAACATACTTTTGTATTTGACTTCCGTTGCAGGTGCAGTTGTGCGTCGGATCCCCATGATAGCCGCAGGGACACGGATTCATGGCCGCCGCCAGGATAAAAGATGCAGGATAGGTCACCGAACCGGCGGCCCTGGTGATTGTCACCTGGCCGTTTTCCAGCGGCTGCCGCAACGCTTCAAGCGACGACTTGTCGAATTCCGGCAACTCATCGAGGAACAAAACGCCGTTATGCGATAAGCTGACCTCACCGGGGACAAGGTGGTTCGTGCCGCCGGTTAAGCCGACATCCGAAATCGTGTGATGCGGAGACCGAAAGGGACGGGTCGCAATCAAAGCTTCACCGGGCATCATATGACCGCCCGAGGAATAAATTCTGGTGGTCTCGAGCGCCTCGGACAGCGTCATATCCGGCAGGATAGTGGCCAGCCTTTTGGCCAGCATCGTCTTGCCCGATCCCGGCGGACCGATCATTATGATATTGTGGCCGCCCGCCGCAGCCACTTCCAAAGCCCGCTTGGCATGCTCCTGACCCTTGACATCGGAAAAATCAATCGAATACTTTTTGTTTTTACTGAACACTTCAGCCAGGTCGATTTTGAGGGGGGCGATCTTTTCACGGCCATCGAGGAAATCGACCGCCTGGGCAAGAGTCTTGACCGGGATAATTTCAATGCCGTCAGCCATGGCGCCTTCATTGGCATTTTCCTCAGGGACTATCAACCCTTCGAATTTTTTCTTTTGCCCCTCAATCGCCATCGATAACACGCCGGGCACCGGCCGCAATCTACCATCAAGAGACAACTCACCGACGATCAAGTATCGTCCAAGCAAATCGGGCGAAACTTGACCGGTGGCCACCAGAATTCCGACGGCCATCGGCAGATCGAAAGCCGTCCCCGATTTTTTGATGTCGGCCGGGGCAAGGTTTACGGTTATCTTTTTGGCCGGGAATAGAAATCCCGAATTTTTGATCGAAGCGGCCACCCTTTCCCTGGCTTCTTTCACCGCACCTTCCGGAAGGCCTACGGTGGTGAACGCGGGAATCTGCGGCGACACGTCGATTTCGACCTCGACGATATAGGCATCAATTCCCAGCAGGGCGGAAGAAAGCACTTTGGCAAGCATAACGAGGTCAATATACACGGCACGAAAACGACTGTCAATTCTGATTCCGCCCGTTTTCCTGCTCACCTCCGCTTGCTGCACCCCTCAATACGATTGACCGGTTCAATCCAATCGGTTATCATATACGATACTCGAATTGGAGGAATCATGGAGAACTTCGATTTTAATCTAATCATCGCACTCAGAGCATGGGCGATCACTCACATGCCTAAGATTATAATAATATTGCTGGGTATGTGGGTGACCATAAGGATTGCCAGATTCGCCGGCAACCGAATCAAAACGGCTTCCGAAGACGACGATCCAAGCCGCCAATCGGAGCGCGAAAAAAGAGCTGAAACGCTCGTCAATATAATGAACATCACGGTCAAGCTGGTCACTCTGGCGATCGGGACCTTGATGATCGTAAGAGAAATCGGCATCGACATAGGGCCGCTGCTTGCAGGAGCGGGCATTATCGGCTTGGCCGTAGGTTTCGGCTCACAGGCGCTCGTTAAGGACGTGGTCACCGGATTTTTTATCCTCATAGAAAACCAGTTCAGGGTGGGCGATGTTATCCGGGCCGCCGGTCACGACGGGCTGGTCGAAAAGATCACGCTCAGGACGACCATATTGCGTGATCTCGAAGGAGTCGTTCATATAATACCCAATGGCGAGGTCGGAACGGTTTCTAATTTGACTTACATTTGGTCCAAAGCTGTCATTGATATCGGCGTCGATTACCGCGCGAATATCGATCGGGCGATGGCAATAATGCTTGACGAGGCGCAACAGATGGCGGCGGAAGACAGTTGGCGAAAGGAAATTGTGGAGGAACCGCAGATGCTCGGCGTGCAATCTTTCGCCGACTCCTCGGTTGTGCTGCGGCTGGTTTTCAAGACTTTGCCGCAATCGCAATGGGCGGTCGGCCGAGAATATCGCCGAAGAATCAAAAATCGGTTCGATGCCGAAGGGATCGTTATACCCTTTCCTCAGACGACGATATCTTTTGACAAAGATTCTATAGATGCTTTAAGAAAGGGATATTTGGCGGAAAATCGGCAGACTAATTCTTGATGACAGCCGCCTCGTAGCCGGCTTCGCGCACCGATTGGATAAGCACTTCGGCCGCGGCATCGCCGTCGACTACGGCCAAACCCTTATCGACATCGACATCGGCTTTCCTTACCCCAGGCACTCCGCTTAAAGCTTTGGTCACGGTTGCCGCGCAATGCCGGCAAGTCATCCCCTTGATTTTCAGTTCTATCTGCAAATCGGAACCCTCTCTGAAGACTTTTGAACCGGATTTAATTCTTTTGTTATAGAGATCATAAGCGAACAGAAAAGCAAACAACCCGATTACCGTTATACTCAACAACTGGTTAAAATATCCCGCGCCTCCGCCGTGCTCATGGGGCATTATCGTCGGAGCC
>CAZHVC010000072.1:0-7624 GCA_964535765.1 uncultured Ignavibacteria bacterium
GATCGGAAGGGTACGGCTACGGATTCGTCCAGAAAGATTACATGTATGACCAGAGATTTTCGGTGGCGCCGCCTCCCCATTGGATACCCAGCGGCAATGTGAGCACGGTATATGAGGAATTGGAATAGATAGGGGAGGGTTCGTCCATGAGAATTGGGGATAATGAAAGGGCATTATGGCAAAATCAGTAGTCGGCCTTGATATAGGTCATTTCTCCGTCAAACTCGTCGAACTGGAAAATGAAGGCAACCGCTACAGACTGAAAAACTACTTCATCTCCGATTTATACACGGAAAACGAGGAATTCGATAGCGAAGGTCCCAGCGTTGGGCGGATTCAAACGGCGCTGAGAAACGCATTCGACAAAATGAAGATCAATGCCCGGCGGGCGAAAAACGTCGTCTGCGGATTGAGCGGCCCGGCCGTATCGATCAAACAGATCAAGTCGATTCCCCTTGCTCCCGAGGAGATGCAGTCGTCTCTTCTTTTTGAAGCCCGCAAGCATCTTCCGCTTGACGAATCCGACGCGGTGATCGATTTCCAGATTTTGCGCGGGGACATGCAATCGCAGGATATGGATATTCTGCTGGTGGCGACCACCAAAAAGGTTTTCGACAACCAGTTGAAACTTCTCAAAGAGGTGGGTTTGGAGCCGGCGAAAATCGACGCCGGGTCGTTGGCGTTGGTCAATGCCTATCTGGTCAGCCACGGCACGTTGATGGGTGACGAGGCGATCGTCTTTTTGAACATCGGGGCCAAATACACGGGAATCGCGATAGTCGGCCGGGAGACGATGTTTTTCAGCCGCGATTTAACGTGGGCCGGTCATAATTTCACCGACGATATCAAGAATCTTTGCAAGGTCGATTACGCTCAGGCCGAGGGAATGAAGCGGGAACGGGGGATGGGTGCTTTTCTGGGGGATTCGGCGTCGGACTCCGGCGGGATCCGCGTCGCCCGGCGGCTGGCGATCGACACCCTGGTTGATGAATTGCGCCGCTCGCTGCGGTATTACACGAAGGAGACCGGTTGTCGGGAATTTCAGAAGGTCATGCTCTGCGGCGGGTCGGCCAAGATGCCGAACCTGAATTCACACCTGGCGGCCCAGTTGAACCTGACGGTGGAGATATTCAATCCGTTCGCCGAATTTATCACGCCGCCGGGATTCGATGAAGGGCTGGGAAGCCGGCTGGCCGCCGCCTGCGGTCTGGCGCTCAGGGAGGATTAAGAAGATGGCCGGAATACTTTACAAGATAAATTTGAATAAAGCCTCCAACAGGCTCGATCAATTCGCCGAAAAGCAGAAACAGCGGCGGCTGGTGGCGGTCGGATTCTATTTTGCGGTGGTGGCTTTAATCAGCATTCTGGCGATTTATAAAGCATACCAGAATTATAAAGTCATTTCCGAGGAAAAAGCGGAGCTTGCCCGAATTCAGGACGAGATAGACCGTCTGCAGGCGTCGTCGGCCTATCTTTCCCCCGATGACATTTTCGTTTTGGCCGATCTGGCCAACAACCGGATGACCTGGACGGAAAAGCTCGACGTGCTCGGCCGGATTCTGCCGAACGATGTTACTATCACCAAGCTCGATTACGACAATCAGACGAATCTGTTGATCATAAGCGGCCTGACGAAAGTGAATCCCCGGCTGGAGGATCTCGACTTGGTTATGGCGATTGTGGACATAATTAAAAAGGATGCCGATTTTGCCACCGGTTTCTCCAGTATCATGTTCAACGGATCATCGCGGATAAAACACAAAAATCAGGAAATCATCGAATTCGAGATTGCCTGCACGGTGGGTTAAAATGAATTTCAAAAAGAACTTGATAATAAGCGTTTTTTTGCTGGTCTATGTGGTTGCTTTCTGGCTGTTTTATCAGAACGTGATCGCCAAGCAACCGGGGCAGATTGAGGCGTTGCAGGATCAGATTGCCGAAAAAAAGCGGCAATTACTTTCGGCGCAGATAATATCCCGCGATCTGCAGAACGTGAACGAGTTGATCAACAACAATTTGGTAAACTCCCTCTCGGATTCGCTGGCTCGGCCGGCCGACATGGGATTCTTGAAATATCTCACCGGTCTCATGGATAATTTGGGGATAGTGTTGGTTTCGGTCAGGCCGATGGGAATCGTTCGCTCGGCGGCCGCAACCGACAGTCTGGCGGCCGAGGACGAGGGCTTAGTCGAAAGAAGCGAATATATTCAGACTCCTTACAGTCTGGTGATAATCGCCAGCTATACGCAGTTCGGGTTGTTTTTGCAGGAGCTCGAAAAATCGGCGCGCTTGATCCGGGTGACGCGATTCCAGCTCGAAAATCCGATCGAGCTGACCTATTACGATCAAGACGTTATCGGCAAACCCGAGCAGCACAGGATCAATCTTGATATAGAGACGTTGACCGTCTTGAAAGCGAGTTACGCGGGTGGATAAGAACAGCATAATCAAGGCAATCAGTTTCGTTTTGAGCGTTCTGGTAATTTTAGTGGTAAGCTGGAGCGCGTTCAAAGCGGTGACCGAAGTCAGCGCGGCCAAAGCCACGCGTTCGGCCGCGTTCGTGACGCTCGATACGGATTCGTCGTTGGCGATCACGATCGATTCACTCGAGGCCAACTGGCAGAGGCGGGTCGCCTACAAATTCGGGGTGAAGCAGGATCCGCTTTACCTGGGTAGGGTTCTGGCCAATTTCTCGTATGCCCGCGCCGGTTACCGGGAGTCGGTGGAAGATATGGAATTGCGGCTTTCGGCGACCGTGATCGATGACGATCCCAAGGCGATAATCAAATATCGGGGAAAAAGCAACGTGGTGCGGCCGGGAGATTCGCTGGGCGATGGCTATGTGGTAAAAGAGATCCGGGAAAAGACGGTGATATTGTCGCGGGGGGGAGTGGATATAACGCTCAAGAATACGCCTTTGCCCCAGGAGACGACGCCGGAGGAAGGGGCGCAATATAATGAGCCTGATCAATGGTAATTATTATCGCAATAATCTGGAGGAAGTTTTGAAAGGTTTCTGGAAAGTTCGATTGGCCGTTTTGGTCGGCGTCTCATTTCTGGTTTCCGATTTGCCATACGCCAAGGCGCAGGAGCAAGTCGAAAATCGACCGGTATCTCCGGTGTTGAAAGAGGGTCTGGCGAAAACGATCACGCTCGATGCGGACGACGCTTTTCTGCCATCGGTGCTCAGCATACTGGCCGAAAAATCAGGTTTCAATATCGTCACCGGTCCCGGCGTCAATCGTCAGGAGAGGATTTCGGTTCATCTGAACAATACGCCGATCGAGGAAGCCATAAATCTCGTGGTGAGGGCCGCCGGATTGTCCTACGAAATCGTCGGGAATTCGTTTTTGGTCGCCGATCAGGAGGCGCTGTCGAGGCAGGTCGGGCTGTCGGCCTACGTGTATGATCTGCAATTCGCCAATGCCGCTGAAGTCAAGGAGATGCTCGGCGATTTGAGCGAAACGATTCAGGTCGATACCTCGGGCAACAGAATTCTGGTATTGACTTCGCCGAAAGTGGCGGCGGAGATCACCGAGATAATAAAGCGGGTCGACACCGCACCGATGCAGATTTTGCTCGAGGCGAGGCTGATCGAGGTGGCCACCGACGATCTCGATAAATACGGAATAGATTGGGAGAAACTTTCCCATATTACGACGATTCTCGCTGAGTCTCCGCTCAACGAAGACGGATCGAGCCGGGCTCCGACCGCTCTTGATTTCGGCGGCCAGGATGCCTATTTGGAAAAACTGCCGGAGAAATTCATTTTCCAGAAAATTCAAGGGCTGGACAATGTCGGCCTTTTTTCGCGCCAGCTCAACGCTTTCGATATCACGCTCGATTTTCTGATCAAGCGGAACAAGGCGAAAGTGCTGGCCAACTCGAAATTGACGACGGTCAACAACAGACAGGCCACTATTTTGATCGGCGAAACGATGCGCTGGGCGGTGGTTTCGGTTCAGAATGCGATTGTGATGGAAGAGGAGATCGGTATCAGGCTGAATATCACGCCGTCGATAAACTCCAACGGATATATCACGACGAAGGTCGAGCCGGAAGTGTCGTCGATTATCGAGCTGGTGCAGAATCTTTATCCGCGCAAAAAGATACGGACGGCCAGCACCACCGTTTTGGTTAAAGACGGCCAGAAGATATTTATCGGCGGGCTGCTTTCGGTCGATGACAACAAGACCATATTCCGGATGCCGATTCTTTCCGAAATTCCGCTGATCGGCCGGCTGTTCACCCATGAATATTACCAGACGCGCAAGACCGATCTGATAATCGAAGTCACGCCGCGGATTGTCAGGCCCGATATGAGTTATTCGGATGCCTCGAACCACACCACGGAGGGGTATCAGATACTCGGTCCCGGATTCTCCACCGATTTCAAGGCGATCGAACCGGCTATCGGCGATATGGAGAAGGTGAAAGGATTGAACAAGGACATTCAGGAATTTATAGATGAAGTTTCGACCCCGCCTCAGGAAGATAAAAAGTGATCGTTAAGGAGGTGTTACCGTGAAAGCCCGCAGGAAAATAATCGGAACGGCCGGCGTGCTGCTGATAGCGATTGCCGCGATCGGCGCCCTTTCGTCCGGCTGCGACAACCGTAATCCGATAAATCCGAGTCAATCGCGAATCAAACAGGTGGCGGAACTGTCAATCAATTTTAATCCGCCGGTGCTCACGTTCTCGGAATTGTTGGTTCTGGATACAGTCGATGTCATGATATTTGCTTCGGATGAGGACGGCAATGGGGTTGACAGCTTGGATATCAGCCTCAGCCGATATCCGAGTTACGGTATAATTACGACGGTACAGGAGACGGAAACGAAAGGTCTTTATTCGGCGCAATATATCACCTCACTTCAGGATACCGCCGGTTATACGGTATCGTTTCAGGCCAGAGTCGGCGGCGTGAGCAACACCGTGCAATATCCGGTGAGATTTACATCGAATATAAGCGTTGCTCAGGTAGCCATGAATTTCAACCCGTCTTCGGTGGTGGTCGCCTCCCCCGAGGAGATCGATACGGCGCTGATCGAATTGTGGGTGAGGGATGATGACGGAATAGGCCTCGATAGTGTTCGGGTTCAGCTGCTGAGATCACCGAATATCGGCACGCTCGTTCAGCCGGCTTATACCGAAAACGGCTATGCGCAGGCCAAATATATAACCGAGCCAACGGATACCAGCTATGCGATCAATTTCACGGCCTTGGCCGGGGGGGTATCGATAAGCAGGTCGCTGAACGTATATTACTCGCCGATCAACGTGGTATCGCAAGTGTCGGTGAATTTCGATCCGCCCACCTTGATCATCAGGTCGCCCTACCGGTCGGATACGGCCTTGATCAATATCTGGGTCAGAGACGCAAGCGGCGCCGGAATTCACGGGATGCCGGTGCAGATCAGCCGGTCGCCCAACGTGGGGACTATCGTACCGCCGCCGCCGACCGATTCCGGATTCACGCAGGCGAAATATATTACGGATCCGGGAGTGTATGAGGATGTCACGATAACGGTGACAGCCGGCGGTGTTTCGGTCATCAACACTCTCGACGTGATTTCCCAGTTGCTCGGCGAAATCGGCGCGATGAATATTTCGCTCGAGAAGATTTCGCTGATTGCCGGCGGCGATGATTCGGCGCGGATATATGTATCGGTGTCGGATACGGCCAATATTCCAATCGGTGACAATACCACGATTTTTATATCGAATTACGGTCCTACTCCTCATCGCGGGACGTTGAGCAGCAATTCAGCTCCGACCCTGAACGGAGTGGCCACATTTGTCATAAGATCGCCGTTGGCGCTCGATACCGCGCTGGTGACGGAATTCGACTCACTGAAAGCCTGGGGGATCAGTCTTTCCGGCGAAACGACTTATGCGCGGGCGGCCATAGGATTCATTCCGGGAACGGCTAGCACGCTTCAGATAATAACCTTGCCCACGGATATGGTGGCCGGTTCGGGGGCCTCGCAACCGATTCTGGCATTGGCCAGGGATGCCAACGGCAACAACGTCATTAACGGAACCCAAATCAATTTCCGGAGGCAATTGACGGCATCGAATATCACGGCGTTGGCGATGACCAACCGCGGAGTGGCCCAGGCCATTTATACGGTGGGCACGACGGCGGGCACGGACTTCATAAGGGCCTTCATTCCCAGGGGCAATGATACGTTATGGTCGCAGACGGTGCCGTTGACCGTGAGATCGGCGGTAGGGTCGAATATAACGTTGACGGCCTCCGACCCGACTATCGAGATCGGGGGAATCGCCACTCAGATAATCGCCACGCTCCGAGACGAAAACAACAATCCTTTGAGCGAAGGTTATCCGGTGCAATTCCAGATTACCTCGGCGCCGGCGGTTACCGGGCCTGAGGCTCCCTCGTTCAATTACGTTCCGACAGCCGATTCGATTCAATGGTTGGTGATCGATTCCACCGACGTGTCCGGCAGGGCCTCGGTAGCGCTTTATTCGGGGACTTATGCTGGCACGGTGCGGATCAAGGCGACCGCCGTTGACAATCCGAACGTGTTCAAGGAAAAAGTGGTGGTCGTAATCGAATCGGGTCCGCCGGCGAATATAATCATCTCCTCGGTAGGAAACGTGCATCCTGAGGGTGAGGTTTATGTCGGCGGCGTCACCGCCCTAGTTCTCGATGCCTTCACCAATCCTGTGGAATACAATACGGCCGTCCATTTCCAGGTGGTTCCTGATTCGGTGGCGATGATCGGCGGGAACGCATTCACGGGCGGAATCGTTTTTGATCCGGATTCGGGCACGGTGGAAACGGTTGGGGTGCCCGGTCTGGCGTTCACTCAGATTTCTTATACCTGCACCCGGGCATTCAGGCAGATACGTATCGTGGCTCAATCAGGGGCGCTTTTCGATACGAGCAGTTATATCGTGTTGCCGATTTACGCCGAAGGCGGCCGGATCGCAGTCGGGGCCGATCCCGGATCGATCTGGATCACGGTGCCGGGTCGTTATGACACTTCCGAAATATCGGCGCAGCTGATAGACGGAATCGGGTGTGCAATCAGCGAGGGGATAATCAATTTCGCCGCCCAGGTGGCCGGTGAGTTATGCGGTCCGTCGGTCGATACGACCGATCTGTCGGGCTGGGCATATACGAAGTTCCGGATTTCCTATGAGATGATACCGCAGACGCCGCCCAATCCGCCGCAGGTAACGGCCAAGGTCACCGCGGTATTGCGTGGATATCCGAACGTGAAAGGGGAGGCCACGATAGATTGCCGCAGGCCCTGATCGCAGGCCGGCGAAGTGATGGCAAGGAAGAATCGGCGTGGGGGCGCTCAATCGAGAAGCCCCCGCGAATCGTAAAGAATGAAGTTGTCGTTCTGCTTGACACCGATAACTCCGACGAGGAAAGTGTTTTTTAGAGGGAGTGAGTTGTAGTCTATGGAACTACTTGGGGAGATTCTGGTTAAGGACCGGGTGATCTCCGAAAAGGACCTGGCCGGCGCGCTTGCCAAACAAAAAGAGATCGGCAAGCGGCTGGGCGAGGTGCTTATGGCCGAGGGATATATCACCGACGAGAATCTGGCGAAGGCTTTGTCCAAACAGCTCGGCATCAAGCTTATCG
>CAZHVC010000073.1:0-7552 GCA_964535765.1 uncultured Ignavibacteria bacterium
CCCCCCCCCGCCGCGGCGGGCATTCCACTGACGCCAGGCATGGCCGGCAAAAGCACCGATCCCGCCCGGTGCGTGAAAGCCGCCAAGGAAATAGGCTTTCCCGTAATTCTCAAAGCCTCGGCCGGCGGCGGCGGCAAAGGTATGCGAATAATCCGCGACGAGAAAGAACTGGAAGCGGCGGTCGAAGCCGGCATGAGAGAGGCGTTGTCGGCATTCGGGGATGCCTCCGTCTATCTTGAAAAATATATCGAAAAACCTCGGCACGTTGAGTTTCAGATTCTCGCCGACAAATATGGAAACGCCGTTCATCTTTTCGAACGCGAATGTTCCATTCAGCGGCGTCATCAAAAAATAATCGAGGAAAGCCCCTCGGTTATCGTCGATGACGACCTGCGTAATCGCATGGGGCAGACCGCCCTCAAAGTGGTCGAAATATCCGGCTATTCCAATGCCGGAACAATCGAATTCCTCGTGGATGAAAATCGCAATTTCTATTTTCTTGAGGTGAACGCGCGCCTTCAGGTGGAACATCCGGTGACCGAACTGGTCACGGGCATCGATCTGGTGCAAGCGCAATTCAGGATCGCCGCAGGTGAAAAATTATGGCTGAGTCAGTCGAATCTGCGGCAACGCGGCCACGCTATCGAATGCCGTATTTACGCCGAAGATCCGGAAAACAACTTTCTGCCGTCGGCCGGCAAAATCCATTTCATGAAGGAACCCAGTGGCCCCGGAATCAGACACGATTGCGGTGTGGGTTCGGGAAGTGAAGTCTCGGTTTATTACGATCCGATTTTATCGAAACTGATCGCCTGGGCGGAAAACAGGGAGCTCTGCTGCCGGAAAATGGCTGAGGCGTTGAAAAGCTTCCCGTTGATCGGCATAAAAACAAATATTGAATTCCTACACGACATAATTACGCATCCGGCGTTCATCAGCGGTGATCTGAGTACATCCTTCATCTCCCAATATATGGCCGACTGGTCATCGAAAAGTGACACCGCCACGGAGGATCTGGCCTTGATCGCGGCCGCCGCCCACGAGATCTTGGTCAAGGACAAAAAAGGAATCGAGAAAGCTGCGGCGGCCCTGCCGAGTTGCTGGGAAATTCTCGGTGATTGGCGGATCGGCAATCAAGGGGCAAGATAAACGTTATGTCATTTGATCGCGATTACTACATAAACGGCCGGAAGGTGCATCTGAAAATCGAAAGGGACGCCGATAACAACGGATTGACGGCCCATCTTGATGACCGGATGTTTCATTTGGCTGCCTTTGCCGACGGTGATCATGAAATAATCATGAAATTCGGCGAAAAAAATATCGTTGCGTTCGTGGTAAGGCAAGAAAACGCCATAGCCGTTCACGTTGCCGGAAAACTTTTCGCACTGGAGTCAGAAACCGGCAAAAGGAAATTGAAAAGACAGGCCGGGGAATTCAACACGGCCAACGAAGTGGTCACCCCTATGCCCGGCAAAATCGTGAAGATTCTCGTTGCCGCCGGCGACCTGGTGAAGGCCCGGCAACCCTTGGTGATCGTCGAATCGATGAAAATGGAAAATGAAATTCGTTCCCCCATAGACGGCACCGTCGGTTCGATCAATTTCGCCGAAGGGGATTTGGTGCAACCGGGTCAATCGATTGTCGATCTTAAGCCCTTATCGGCGGAGTCATAGATAAACTGAACACTGTTGGAGGCGACAAGAAGCCGGCCTCATTCCCGCTTGCGAAATTCCGATAATATTGACATATTTACTATTTGATCGAGAAGTGATTTTCGTTGACAGTTTGCCGGGATAAAGCTATCGTTGGTTGGGCGGAAAGTTAGGTTGAGGCGAGTGTTATCTCTGACCGCTAAATACGCATTGAGGGCGACCTACTTGCTCACCGCTCTTAAAGATGACGAGTGCATGCTTGCTCGGGAAATCGCCAAGCGGACCCAAATACCCAAAGCCTACTTGGCGCGGATTCTTTCGACGATGGCCAAAAGAGGGATTCTCCATTCCCGCACCGGTATCGGCGGTGGGTTTTGTATAAAGCGGGATTCTCTAAATGCCACCCTATATGATATCGCCGTTCTTTTTGACGAGCCGGACGGGCATAATACCTGCCTGTTCGGATTCGAGCCGGTCTGCACTACGAATTTTTGTCCGATGCACGAGCGCTGGGTCGAGCTTGACAGACATGCTTTGGAACTACTAAAATCGACCACGTTGTTATGGCTTAAATCCAGCAAGTCGGCATTCGATTGGAACAGATTTGATAATTAAATGTTTAAGAAATAAACGGATTGCCGAGACAGTAAATACGGATTATGCCTTCGGGAGGAAACAAATGAGAAAGTTGACTTTTTTGGGGCTGATAGGGCTGGTATTGACTGTTTTCAATCTTGCCATAGCGGGGCCGCACAAGTATGTAGGTTCGGCCAAATGCAAAACATGCCATATGACTCCGAAAAGTGGGGAAGCCTATCCGATTTGGCAAAAGACCAAGCACGCCAAAGCTTATGAAACGCTGGCCTCCGAAGAATCGAAAAAGATCGCCTCCTCCATAGGGATCAGCGATCCCCAGAAAAGCGATAAATGCCTTTCCTGCCACACTACGGGCCATGGTGTTCCCGACAGTCTGAAAGAGGCCACGCTTACAACTGCCGAAGGCGTAGGTTGTGAGGCTTGTCATGGGCCGGGCGCCGATTATAAGGCAATGACGGTGATGAAAGACAGACAAAAAGCGATCGCCGCCGGTCTATTGATCCCCAATGAGAAAACCTGTCTGAATTGTCATAATGAAAAAAGCCCTACATACAAGCCGTTCAAGTATCAGGAAATGCTGAAAAAAATAGCTCATCCTATTCCCAAAGCGGCCGCGGAAGAGAAAAAAAGCTGAGATCAACCGCAGCTGATTATCGGAATCCCCGCTCAGAACGGGGATTTTTTTATTTTGCCGGCATCTTCTTGGGCGCCGCGCTAATCCATTATCAATGAATATATTATCATTATTTTACCGCAGGGGCTTAATTTTCCCAGCGATTGTTCGATAATGACTATTGAACATCAACTCAGCAGCAATGAGCAAGAATAATAGCATTTTTCAATCAGGAGATCATTCGAGAAAAGGAACAACTCATCAATAATGCCTAAGGAGGGAGAAAGATGAGAACTGCCTTACTAACAGCGATTGTCGGGGTCTTCGCCTGCGGATTCGCATTCGCCCAGCTCGGTGATTTTGACAATGCGCCGCTTACCCCGGGATTTTATCTTAACGCCTATCCGTCGTATTCGACGGCGTCGAAGTTTTTTGACCAGGAAGGCGAAAGTCAGGAGCTTCCGGAAAACTGGACAACTTTTATGGCCAGTTTCAGACCGGCTTACTACGGCCTTGCCAACAACCATCGCTGGGCGTTGACCGCTCTGGTGCCCTACGCCTCAGTCGATAACGGCGTTTCAGATGCGCAATCGGGGATCGGTGACATGCAGGCGGCGGCCGCATATTGGTTGCTCGACAACTACAATAAATGGCATAACCTGTCGATCTGGTTCTGGACCGATATCCCGACCGGCGAAGATGAGAAAGGTCTTGGCACCGGCCAGATGAATCTGCGTCCCGGCCTGGCCTACTGCTGGGATAAATATCCGATGCAGATTCAAAGCTCCGTCTATTACAACCTGAGGATGAAAAACAGCGATACCGAATACAAGCCGGGTGACGAGCTCTGGTGGAATTTTGCCCTTGGTTATGGTTTCCAGCCTCGTTTGAGCGGATCGCTGGAAGTGGAAACCGGCTGGGGATTCGATGCCAAGCAGAACGACGAAACGGTTGCCGATTCCAAGGAAACCTGGTTCAAAGTCGGCCCCGCATTCACCTATAATCTTTCACCGAATTTCGGTTTCAAGGTTAAAGGTCTCTACAACGCTTTCGGCAAAAACACCGCCCAATCAATGGACATTTGGGCTCGGTTGACCTACAGTTTCACCAAATAAGACATCATTGACTTCAAAAACTCCCGGATCGCTTTTGACCCGGGAGTTTTTTGTTTTGCTGTAATTCGATCGCCCGCGTATTGCTTGCTCATAAGGTTACCGGCAGGTATATTGACAACTCGGCGAAAACCGATCCGCGGTTGACTAATGATTGGCGGAAAGCCGGATTTTCGGCGACTCAGGAAGGAGAGTGCGTGGAGATAATTGCGGCGATACTCGATTTCATTATTCATCTCGACAAGCACCTTGGGGCGCTTATACAGAACTATGGAACCTGGTCATACTTGATTCTATTCCTGATCATATTCTGCGAGACCGGATTGGTGGTTACACCGTTTCTGCCGGGGGATTCCCTTTTGTTCGCCGCCGGCGCCCTGGCCGCAACCGGCGCCCTCGATCATTGGCTACTGTTTGCATTGCTCTCGGTAGCCGCCATTCTGGGCAACACGACGAACTATTGGATCGGTTATCTGGTCGGTCCGGGGATTCTCAAGAGGGAGAAGATCAAATTTTTCAAAAAAGAATATCTCGATAGAACCCATAAATTTTACGAAAAACACGGTGGCAAAACCATAATAATCGCCAGGTTCGTGCCCATAATCCGAACTTTCGCTCCGTTCGTGGCAGGGGTCGGGTTCATGACCTATTGGCGCTTTAACCTTTATAATATCACCGCCGGTATCGCCTGGGTGGGAATATTCGTATTCGGCGGCTATTATTTCGGCAATTTGCCCTACGTTAAAGATAACTTCACTATCGTCATCTTTGCCATAATCTTCGTCTCTCTATTGCCGGCCGTAGTGGAATTCATCCGTCACCGGCGCAACGATCGAACCCGGAAAATTAAGGAATAGTGGAACTTGCCCGGTAGATTAAGCCGTCTGCCCGACGGTTCTTACAATTTCGGCAGGCCGGATCCAGCGGCTGATTTTCAAAGTTGAGCGTAAGGGATTGCGTTCAGGCTGAGTTCTGATTTTTCGCCTCGGGCCAGATGCCAGGCTCCGGCGGCGGCGATCATCCCCGCATTATCGGTGCATAGTAATGCGCTCGGCCAAAAAATATCGATATCTTCGCGTCGCTCGTCGAATAGTTCCCGTAAACGCTTGTTTAAGGCCACGCCGCCGGATACAGCCAGCCGTCTGAATCCCGAATTGCGGCAGGCAAGTAGGGCTTTGTCCACGATCACCTCGCAAACCGCCTCTTGAAAAGAAGAGCAGATCGCCGCCAGATTATCTCTCATATAATCCGGTTCTTTTCCGCGGCAATAAAGAGCAACGGCCGTCTTGAGCCCGGAAAAGGAAAACTCGTACGAATCCTTGACCATCATCGCCCGCGGAAATTTGACGAAATCTTTCGCGCCGCCTGCCGCTGCGGACTCGATTGCCGGCCCTCCGGGGTAAGATAAACCGAGCAATTTCGCCACCTTGTCGAACGCCTCGCCGGGAGCGTCATCTCTTGTTTTCCCCAACAGCGCATAACTGCCCCAAGAATCGACGCGGTATAGCGAGGAATGACCGCCCGATACGATCAAACCGATAAACGGCGGCCGGCATCTTTCCGACTCGAGATAATTCGAAAAAAGATGCCCTTCGAGATGATTCACTCCGATGAACGGGACGTTTAACGCCTGAGAAAGCGATTTTGCGAAAGTCAATCCCACCAACAGTGCCCCCACAAGTCCCGGGCCATTGGTTACCGCTATCCCGTGAATGTCGTTCGGGCCGAGCCCGCTTTGCCCCAAAGCCTCATCGACGATTCCCACCAGGCGGCGGATATGCTCCCTCGACGCCAGTTCGGGCACGACGCCGCCGAATTTGCTATGGATGGTCTGCGAATAGACTATATTTGCCAGAAGTTCTCTAGGATATCTAAGAACGGCGGCCGCAGTTTCGTCACACGATGTTTCAATTCCGAGGACTATCATTGACCGGCTTTTTCCAGTCGAGCACGAACTCGACCGATTTGACGCCGATAAACCCTACTCTGATTTCATCCATATCTTCTGGAATGGTGAGATGATGCCTAACCAACTCGATCGAGTACCTGCCGGGTGTCCGATATTCGCCAAGATCCACTACGAGCCTTACCGGTTTGAGGTAGATTAATTGAAACAACTGTTTTCCGTTGGCGGCGATTTCCAGACCGACGGCGGGGGGGTTTTCAGCGACCAGTCGCAGATTAGGATTCAGATTAGCGAATTCGACGTTGACGGTGATCGTCTGTCTGAAATGGTTCTGGGTGGTCAGATGAAACCACAGGCCGAATGCCAGAATCAGCCCGATAAGTTTCCAGCCGATATTTCTCAGCAGATTGATTTTCACGATCAGATTTGCTCATTTGTCCGAGAATCTCAGAACCTTGCCGAAAGACACTTCGCCATTGTCGATCCTGATCGAAAAACCGCATTCGTGATTGGTGCATACCCAGGCTTTGAATCGGATTTCAGAGCCGTCGCGACCATAATCCGAAAGGGGAATCAATACTCCTTTTCCGCATTTCAAGCATTCCGGAAATTTTTCCACTTCTGTCTCCCGCGATTGGTTTAATCAATTGATAAATATCACCATGCTGTAATCGTGTCAAGGGATAATTCGGCGCGAAATGGGGCAGCAGGGAAACCTACCGGCTGGTTCTCAATCGATCCAGACGACCCTAAGGCATTTTCTTTCGTTTATATTGCCACTGTAGTAGGCGATTACTTCATGTCTTCCATCGCCGTTCAGATCGTCGGCCGCTAATCCGTCAGGCCGCGGCAAGCTTATGTTGATCATGGGATTGTCGAAAAATGAGCCGTTTCGTCCGTTTTTATACGCCTTCAATTTTCCTTGGCCGTCGTGAATTAGCAGATCACAGGCGCCATCCCCGTCATAGTCACCGTTCAGGATAAGGATATTGGCATAGTCAATTCCCTCATCGAGCAAGACCTCGTAGGAAAACCCTTTTTCAAAGCTGTGTTTATCGGGGAAATCGCCTTTCTCTTCCTGAAGAAAGATCTTTAGGTTGACCTCTATTTTCTTCATCAGTAGAATTTTCAAAGTCGACATCATCCCGAGTCTGAACGAGGGAAGGGCAAGGTCGAGTGCGCCGTCGCCGTTGAAATCCAATATCGTCGGGCTCGAAGCACCGTTGGCCATGTTGAATTCCCTGTTACATTTCGAGCCGTATCCCCCCAGCTGGCCTGCTCTGAATATCGAAATAGTGGTGTTGAACGAGGTTACCGTGCCGGTGTTTTTGGTGGCGATGATATCCGAAAGGCCGTCGGAATTGAGGTCCTGCACTTCGAACGAAAGGGCGGCATCGCCGGCCAGCTCTTCCTCTGTGGTCAATAGTCTATTTCCGAAAACCTCCACCGGTTGCGGTGAATAACCGCCATCGAAATTCCCCCGATATATCTGCACGAATCTATCGCTCAAGACAAAGATATCCGCCATCCGATCCCCGTCATAATTGCCCATCACCACCGATGGCAGGTGACAGTCGAGAACGAAGCCGGCCGGATCGGCATTGTGATGGGCGGGACGACCGCCGACTTTGAGGCGGTGACGGTATTGGAGTGATTGGCTGAATTTCGG
>CAZHVC010000074.1:0-7548 GCA_964535765.1 uncultured Ignavibacteria bacterium
TGTCCCACTCACTGCGAAGATATTCCATGGTGGCAGGAGTTCAATATCTACCAAGAAATCCGAAACAGGCGACTATTTATAGGCATTGGCTTGCCACCTGTTCAACCCCAGAAGGTTTACGAATCTCCGCTCCTGGAAGCCAGACGCTACGAGAATCTTTTAAAGGACCCATTTATCAAGACTCAATCCGACATTGCCCGGGAAATGGGCATCTCCAGAGCCAGAGTCAGCCAGATAATGGCACTCCTTAAACTGGCACCAGAAATTCAAAGAAAACTCCTTGCACTACAAGACAAACGAGCAATCCGATTCTTCTCGGAACGTCGTTTAAGACCACTTCTTAATATAAAAGAGCCATTACTACAAATCCAAAAATTCAAGAAACTAAAAGAACGAATATTTAATCACAGTTTATAACTTTATTTGATTATACCTTCATCCAAAATAATCGTTCCGTCTTTTCCTGAATACATTCTTTTATTATCAGAATTAAACTCGTATTTGACATCCAGAGATAAAGCACTCAGGGATAATATTTTGTAATGTTTACACTTATAAATGTGATTTCTACCAGACTCGCCAGCAACATAGATTTCAAATGACAGTAAAAAATGTGGGGCATTATAAATTACCTTAAACTCATCTGAAGGTGAAAAATAAAAACTTCTTTGTGTTGTTTCAATATTTTCAATGTTATATGTTTTACATTCCAGATAATATGGCTTTTTCTTAAACCAGAATAATATATCAGGATATCCCGTGCTTTTTTTATTACCGCTTGGACCTGTTGGGACATCTGCATTTAATTTTAGTGAATTTAAAGCACTTTTGACAAACGGCTCAATATCATTTCCTACTTCATTAGGGCGTGGCCTTAGAATTCCAGTTTTATTTATTGTTTTTCCAGAAATCAAAGCTGTCTGTTTTAACAATTCTAATACTTCTTTATGGTCGGAATTTTTAAAATCAAAAGAGATAACTTTTTTCCCAGTCATTGTTTCAATTACAAGGTTAAAAGGTATATCTCTTAACGGAGAAAGCATCTGTTTGATAACTTTTTCTAATCTGTCCACATAATTTTTATCCATTATTTTGCTTTTCTAAAAATCAATATATTTTCTTTTTTCATCACATTATATAGACCAAATATTAATTTTAAAATATTTTTTTCTAATTTAAAACCAATTTCAGTCATGTTGTCAATAGTAAATTCTACTGTTTTTACCTCTTGTTCTTGATAAGTGGCATTACCTATAACTATAACAGCATATTTATTAGATTTTAATATCCTATACATTTCAATATAAGATTTCTTCATATCCTCATTATATAAGTCAACTTTTTCTTTTCCTTTCCCACGGACACCAATAAAATATTCTCTTATCTCATCTAATTTATATCCCATATCTTCCAATGAATGAGCATCATTTTCTACATAATCGAGGGCAATAGAATATGGTGGAGAGGTTATAATTCCATCAACAGAATTGTCTGGCAATTCAATTCTCCTTGAATCGCCCATTTTAAGTTCAACATTCCCCAATTTTAAATGTAATCTTTCAACAATTTCTTTATAATCTTTCACAGAGTCTATCATCAAATATAAGTTTTTAATAAATGATTGCCCGAAATTCCGACCACGTCTTGATTCATCACTAACTGCTAATAATCTTGCAAGAGTAAAAAATTCCCTTACATTTTCATTCTCAATATCTTTAAGGATTTTATAAAAATCGTATTCATTATTAAATAGTGAGGGTTTGATTTTAGATATTACAGCGTTCTTTAGTTTTATAATTTCATCTATAACATATACAGATTTTGTTTTAACTTTACCCTGTAATACACATAAAGGAGAGATGTCAATTCCTATAAAATTAATACCAAGCAGTTGAGCTTCCAGTGCAGTTGTCCCACTTCCAGAAAAAGGCTCAAATACTGTGTCACCTTTTTTTAATCCAATGATATTTAATAATGCTCTAATCATTTGTGGGTGAAATTTTCCTTTATAGGGGTAAATCCAATGGGTGAGGTATTGATTCACAGACCGGGTTTTATTTTTTTGGATAATGTTGAAATAATCTGTAAATGCTTGTCCAACAGTTTTAAAGTAAGATGAGCATTTTATAATCTTATTCTCTAATTCTTTTGACTTATTCTTAAGTTTGAATTCTCTTAGTCCATTGGTTATCTCAAAATCCGCCCCCAATGCCAATAGTTCTAACTCCGCTAATGATAGTTCATATATGAACTGAACATTATCTAATAAAGTCAAATCCGAATTTTTTGAAAATTTTAAGTCATATGCCCAAAACTGGCTAATATCTTCAGCTTTTTTCAACATTACTTCACCTTTACGGTTTACAGTCACCACTGCGCTCCTTTTACTACCAAAGTATATCTAAACTCCTCTGCACTGTTAACCACTCTGGGTGCAGTGGATAGGATTGACTGGCTCCCCGGGCCGGTCTCGAACCAGCGACCCAGTGGTTAACAGCCACTTGCTCTGCCAACTGAGCTACCGGGGAATAGATCTGTTACAAAGAAGCAATAATAAATATCAGGCCCTTTTGTCAAGACCCAAATCAATAGCCTCGCCGGATCGCGGCCTGCCGCAAGCTCTATTTCCTTCGCCGCTGGTTCAAATAAAGAACCAATCCGATCACCCCCACCGCAATCAAACCCAGACCGACAACGATCGATAGAAAATCGCCGAGCCTCGCCTGCAGGTGCGACAGATAGTGGACGACAATAAAAACCCCCAGCAAACCGAAGACGATGCTTATCGACAATTGCAGCGGCTTCATCCGTCCACCATTATCTCGCCTTAAATTTTATATCGGCGGTTTGGGTCGATACTTTGCCCGGCCGAATTCGCAGGATTGCCTAAAGCCTCAATTTCCCGACGAATTCGTCGACTTCGGGGACGCCGCCCTGCAAAATCAGATAGCCGTCGAACGGTTCTCTTTCGGTGATCTCGCCGGCGATCGGCGTGAGCATCAACTCTTTCACCTTTTCCGGATCGGTGGTATGTCCCAGCGCCCAGCCCAGCTTGACATAGGCGACCTCGGGCAACATATTGCCGGCCGGTACCACCCCCATATGCATAAGATCGCGGCCGGTATCATAAACGAACATCTGGACGTAACCCCATAACGTCTGCACGGTCATATAAACCGCCACCCCTTTTGCCACCGCCTTGCGCAATGGTTCATAAAGCGGTTTGTTGACGTGCCCCAGCCCCGTCCCGGCGATAACAATACCTTTATAGCCGTTATCCAGCAGGCTTTCGATTATGTCGGGCCGCATGTTCGGGTAATAGTAAACGATCGAAACCTTTTCCTCGAAAGCGGTGTCGATCGTCACCTTGCGATCGTCGCGACGGCGCTTGAAATCGGTTTTTATCGGCGTCAATTTGCCGGGTTCCACCATCGCCAGCGGCACATCGCCGATCGTGCGGAATGTCGAGCGATACGACGAGTGCATTTTGCGCACCCGGGTGCCGCGATGCAGCAGATTGTATTTGTCCGATGTCGGACCGAACATGCAGACCATGATTTCGGCGATATCGGCGTAGGCGGCAGTCCAGACGGCGCAACGCAGATTGAACGCGGCATCCGATGACGGCCTATCGGAGGAGCGCTGGGAGCCGACCATGACGATCGGCACGGGTGAATTCTGCACCATGAAAGACAGTATCGCGGCGGTGTGATGCATGGTATCCGTGCCGTGGCCGATTACGATTCCATCGACCCCGTTTTCGATTTCGCGGCCGATCGCCCGGGCAAGGCAGATCCATTGTTCCGGCCCCATGTTTTCCGAAAAAATCCCGAACAGCTTTTCGGTCTTGAGATTGCAGATATCGGCCAATTCCGGCACCGCGCCATAAAGTTCGCCTGGGGTGAACGCCGGTATCACGGCGCCGGTGCGATAATCAAGGCGCGAGGCTATCGTTCCGCCGGTGCCCAAAAGCGTGACATCCGGCTTTTGGGCATCTCTGGGAAATTCTTTTTCCGGAATTTTATAATGAGCTTCCTTATAGCCGATCTCTCTGGCCTCGATAATCGAATCGGCCCGGATCCCTATATTGTAGCCGTTATGCATCTTGATAACGATATGCCGATCGTTTGCCGTTTCCGAACGGGGCAAGATGACGCCCTTGAAAATGCCGCTGTCGGTCTTGATCTCGACATCGGACCACACCCGTACACCGGTTTCTTTGAGTTTCGCCAAAGAAACGCCTTTATAACCTTTGTAAATTTCGGAATCGGTGGCCGATTGCTTTTTGGGCATAGCAAAATCCTTCTTTTGATTCAATCAAACCTTAACGAATCTAATCGCGTCCAAAACCGTTGGCAACAGCGATTTCTTCCATATAGACAGCCGGACCGACACCGCGCCTATAGTACTAGGAAAGCAATGTTTGTCGCCTGCCTTCACCGCTACGAAATCGATCGCCCCCGCCAATCCTTTCCGGGAAAATGTTGAATCGCCGTCCCATCGTTTCCACTATTCTGAATGCTGGAATCTCTGTCGATCAGCCAAAAGTCACCAGAAACACACCCAAGACTGCCACGATTATCGCCGCGGTTCTCCTCAAGGTGATAGCTTCCTTGAGAAAAACAGCCGCCAGAACGAAAATCAGCAGGTTGCTGGTCTGGTTCAAAGCCGAGGCGATCGAGGCTTTGGTGAATTTCATTCCGGCCAACCAGAGAATCATCGACAGATAAGCGCCGCAGATCGATCCCGATATGACGAATACCCAGGCGCGCGAAACCTTGAGAGTGTTCCAAATCGGTTTCCTTTGCCGGTGGACCGCAAAAACAAAGCCGAGAAAGGCCAAACCGCCGATAAGCCTGATTTCGGTAAGCCATACCAGCGGCAATCGGCCGAGAAGCGGCTTGACAATAACGACACCGACGGCCATGGCGATCACCGCAAGCACGCTGAAAAACGTTCCCCAAACGAGAGCGGAACGGCTGATCTTGTTCGGGCTTTTCTCGTAAGTGGCCAGCAATACCGCCCCCACTATCAGCAGCACACCAGCATATTGCGATATAGTGAGCCGTTCGCCCAGCCAAATCATCGAAAGGATGATAACGAAAGGGCTGTACAGGCAATCGACAATGGCCTGCAAACCCGCCCCGAGCAGATTAAGCCCCTTGAAAAAAAATGTATCGCCGATACCGATTCCGATCGCTCCGCTGGCCAGAAGAATCAGATAATCGGTTGTCGAAACGACGGCGGGATTGATTTCGCCCAGAACATACATGGTCGGCAGAAACAAACATACTGCCAGGATATCTTTGAACAAATTGAGCGCCAACGGGTGCACGGATTCGCCCCCTTTGCGGAATAAAATCACCGCCACCGCCCAGGCCAATGCGCACAAAAGGGATAAAATCTCACCGAGGTAGGGAACCGCTGTCATCGCAACCTGTCTTCGCCAAGCAATCGCTTTAACCAAAACTCGCTCGGGCGACCAATATATACAATTCAGTTGGAAAGTGTCAGGATTAAATGAGCCGGATCATGAGGGAAATCGTCGGTTGATTTCGGCCATGATTTTTCCGAGGTCGAGCTGTTTGCGGGCGATTAATTCGCCGAGCGTCCCCCAATATGGTTCGCCGCACAACACGCAGACGATGCCATATTCCATAAGAAAGGCGTTCAAGCCCGGGTATTTTTCCAGCAGATCCTCGATTCTGTCATCGGGTGAGATCATGATAGTTCACCATACCGGGCTGATTGTTTATCGATATTGCTGTCCGGCAGGGTTTATCCAGCGCATCAGCTCAAGATCGAAATGATCTACCAGGTCGGGATGATAGGGCATGATCCGGATTGAGTAGCCGAAACGACCGCTTTCGTCGCATGGTATATATCCTTCATATTTCCAGATTCCGGGATCTGATTCTTTGACTGCGTTCATCGTTTCACTGTTTCCGCCGTCGATTTCGAAATTCGAATCGAGGCAGCCGCTGTAGATTTGCACCAGAACATCGGCTGGTTTCAGCTGGCCGAGATTCACTTCGGCCTCGATTTTCAAGGCAAACCCCACCTCGACTTCCGTCCGCTGGATCGTCGAATTTTGTATTCTTACGCCGCCCCAATGTTCCAGGATGTGCTTTTTCCATCCGGCCAGTTTCTGGGTGACGGCGTAATTGTCGGCCGAGAGTTTTTTCCAGTTCTTGTAGGCGGTAATGTAGAATTTGTCGGAATATTCCTGCACCATCCGGTTGGTGCTGAATATCGGACAGAGTTTCATCATCGAGCTTTTCATCATGGCGATCCAATCGCGCGGAACGCCGTCGGTACCGCGGTCATAGAACAGAGGAATCACGTCTTTTTCGAGTAAGTCGTAAAGCGCTTTGCTTTCCACTTCGTCTTGGTAATTTTGGTCCGCATACTCTTCGCCGGCGCCGATAGCCCAGCCGGTATCCCGCTCGAAACCCTCGCACCACCAGCCATCGAGAACGCTGAGATTGAGGCCGCCATTGGGCACGACTTTCATGCCGCTTGTTCCGCTGGCCTCGAGCGGGCGCCGGGGATTGTTCAACCATACATCGACGCCCTGCACCAGATATCTGGCGACGTTCATGTCATAGTTTTCCAAAAATACTATGTGCCTTCTGACTTCATCGTAGCGGGCGAAATGGACTATCTGCCGGATTAGCTCTTTACCGCCATTATCGCGCGGGTGAGCCTTGCCGGCGAAAATGATTTGAACCGGGCAATCTTTGTTGCTGAGAATTTTTTTCAGCCGTTCCGGGTCGCGAAGCAGCAGGGTAGCCCGTTTATAGGTGGCGAACCGCCTGGCGAATCCGATCGTGAGAGCCTCGGGATTGAGCACCTCGAGCGCCTGGTTTATCTCACGCGACGGGGAACCGCGGCGGCGCAATTGGTCGGCCAGGCGATTGCGGGTGAAGGCCACCAGCCTTTCCCGCCGTCTTTCATGAATGCGCCAGAGTTCGATATCGGGTATCCGCCTGACGTTGTTCCAGATTGTCGGGTCGCCGGGCTTTTTCAGCCAGTTGGGGCCTAAATACCTATTGAACAACTCGGACATTTCATAGGAGATCCAGGAACGGATATGGATGCCGTTAGTGACATGATCTATCGGAATTTCCTTGATCGGCACTTCCGGCCAGATTGATCTCCACATGTTGCGGGAGACTCTACCGTGAAGTTCGCTGACGCCGTTGGCATAGGCCGTCGTCCGCAGCGCCAGCAACGCCATATTGAAAGGCTCATGTAGATTGCGGGGATTTCTCCGTCCCAGACCCAGAAACGTTTCCTTGTTTATCCCGGCCTGGTCCAGCAGATGACCGACATATCTTTCGACCAGCGCCTGATCGAATTCGTCGATTCCGGCGGGCACCGGCGTATGAGTCGTGAACACCGTTCCGGCGCGGGTGATATCGATCGCCTCCTCCACCGAAATATTGCTTGCCTCTTTGCGGTGACGTATCCTTTCCAGGGCGAGGAAGGCCGAATGTCCCTCGTTGATATGGCAGACCCTGACGTGATAATCGAGCCGCCGAAGCG
>CAZHVC010000075.1:0-7544 GCA_964535765.1 uncultured Ignavibacteria bacterium
GGCCCACTGCGGCCGCCTTTTTGGGGATCGTCTGGAATTCGTTTTTCTGCAGATTCTCGAAATCGCCCAGTTCATTTATCATTGCGGATACATCTATAACGATTACAAGCCGGCCAATTTTCTGCTTATGGATAATGGACAGGTACGGTTGATCGATTTCAACCTTATCACCCGGGAGAACGAAACCGCCCGCAGCCTGTCCGGCACGATTCAATATCTGGCCCCCGAACTGCTCAGGGGCCGGCCGCTGAGCGCCGCCGTCGATATCTATTCGCTGGGCGTCTGTTTTCACGAAATCATTTCCGGGAAGTTGCCTTTCGAGGGCGATAATATAGATCTTTTATTGAAAACAATCACCGAATCAACCCCGCCTCCGCTGGATACCCCCAACACGAAATTCCGGGATGCAATCCTGGCGATGATGTCCCGCGATCCCGCCGATCGGCCGGGTTCGCCGTTTGCCGCCGCTGCGCTGTTCGGGTGGCAGGAGAAATTGTCGGGCCTGATCGCCGGTCGTTGCGGTGCCTACCTCGATTAAGGAAGTCCGGTTCGCCCTGAAAATCCGCCGACTGGGAATCCCGCGGTCGCCGGTACGCTCCTGAAATATTTGAAAAAGTACCATCTGCCTGAGGCTCTGCAAACCGTCCTGCTGCAGCTCGGGAAAGGAAACGAGGCGATCGTCCGCTCTTATCTCAAACGGATGATCGACGACGGCCGGCTTGTCTATGGCGATAAAGGTTGGACCTATATCGGGGGATTCGATGAGATGGTGATGCCGGCCGAGGCCGAAAAAGAGCACGAAAACTTATTAGCCCGTCTCGACAGCGAGGCCAAAAAACCGCTTGAGTGGCTGGCCGTAGCCGACGACCCGCTTAAAGCCGAAGCCCTTGCCGAGTTGATGGGGATCGATTCCGCCGCCTTGGAAGAGAACTTGCGGCTTCTGAGGTCCGAGAATCTGATCGAGACGGTCAATGCCGGTGTTCAGATAACGAATCGTAGCTTTTCGATTTTCCTGCGCCTGAGGATCGCCGAAGACGACCGCCGGGCGATGCATCTGAGGTTAGCTCAATATCTTGAATGCCACAGCCCCGAATTTCTGGACCGAATAGCCCGGCAATATTTGGAGGCGCGCTGCTGGGAGAAAGCGTTCGAGTTTTCGCAGAAAGCCGCCGCCGCATTTTTCGCATCTTTCGATTTGGCGAAGGCGCAACTGCACTCGGCGAAATCGATTCAAATCGTCGAAAACGGCCATATAGAAAATATCAGCGAGGAATCCCTGATCGCCGCCTTGATTTTGGCCGGGGATATCGCCAAGGCGGCCGCCGATCACGTTGCCGCCGAAAAATACTATCTTGAAGCTGCCGCGCTCTGTCAGAATAACCGCAAAGAAAGTCTGGCGCTGATCAATAAAAACCTCGGCGATCTTTATCGGATAATTCAGAGAACGGAAAAATCACTGGCCTATTCCGACCGGGCGCTCGATTACTACAGGCAGTCGGCCAACCCGGCGATGCAAGCGGCCTGCCTTAACAATATCGGGCTTGCCTACTGGAACTTGGGCGACTACAGCAAGGCCGAATCGCATTTTATGGAGGCGCTCGAAATAAACCGCCAGCTCGGCAATCTGGTTGAACAATCCAAACTTCACAGCAATCTCGGTATCATATGCGACATCACCGGCCGCAAAGCGATGGTTCTCGAACAATTTCAACTGGCCCTCGATTGCGACAGAAAAACCGACAATCTCGAGCGCCAGGCGGTGGTTCTCAACAACATCGGTTTTTTTCAGCTGAATTCCGGGAATCCCGGATCGGCCCTGGAATATTTTCTCGAAAGCCGACAAATAGCCCGAAACAGCGGCCTGACCCAGATGGAGCTCGATATTGTTTCCAATATCGGCTGGGCCTACCATGAACTCGGCGATTTCATGAGATCGGTGAACTGCAATCAGGAAACCCTTGATCTGGCGGAGCGCTTAAATCAGGGTATGGCAGGAGCGAGGGCGGCCCTGTTAATGGCAAGGGACTGTCTTGCCCTCGGCAACTATAAACTTGCCCTGCAGGCCTTACGGAAAGCCGAAAGATTTTCCCATGGCCTTTCCAACAACGAGTTGGCCGCCGATATCGTCTTGGCCCAAATCGAGTTTTCCTGGAAGGCGGAGCCGGCCAACCCACCCTCGGATTTATTGGACAAGATCGCCCGATTCGCCAAATTGACCGCTTATCAGAATCTTCAGCAACGTTATTGGATTTTGAAATTCGATAAAGATACGGCTGCGAAAACCTCGATCGATAAGTGCAAAGAACTTATGCTGGCGGCCGCCGCAGGCAAGCATGACGATCTTTCCCTTCTGCTGGCTGTTCACCTGGCCGAGCTTTACCTATCCATGGGAGAGGCCAGCCGGGCGGTGCAGGTTCTTCGGGAGGCCGAAGCGCCCGGTGCCGCCATAGTGACCAGGATCGCCGCCGAACTTGCCTTCGCCGCGGCGCATCTGCAATTGAACGAATACGATGTTGCTCTCGACCGGACCGCCCGGGCGCGAGCCCTCGCCGAACAATCGGGTTGTCTGCCCGACCTGTTTGTTTGTAGTCTGATCGAAGCCGAGGTTTATCGTCGTTGCGGTAAGGCGAAACCCTTTTCCAAATCGATGATTACGGCCGGTTCGCTTTTCCGATTGCTTTCGGCCACCTATGTTACATTGTCTGGGCAAGACTCACCGGTCGGTTTTGTCGGGGCAGCCCGGTATGCCGAGCTGAAGGAAATGTCGGTTTTATGCCCCGCGGACGTTGCGGATAACGGCGCAAAAGAAAACCGCCCCGGTAGGGCGGTTTTCATCTCATAGTCAATCTCAGATCGATTAGGAACCGGATCCGATATAGCCCGCTGGGGCAATCCTTTCTTCCAATTCCTCAATCATGAATACTTCCACCAGTCCTCCTTTCTTTGAGGGGTTTACCACCTGGCGCTTTGTGTATTCGGAATCGAATACAGCTTGATCGTTTTCAAAGAATATACAGCCGAAATTGCTTTGTCAAGAGAAAAATGGACTTTTTATGGCGGACAGCCAAATATTATTGGAGGCCGTGATCCACGTAAGTTATCCGGATTTTTGCACCCCCGACGGTTCTTTGGGCCGCGGTGACCTCGGCTTTTTTTTTGAAAATTTTTTCTTGACAACTTTGACGACTGCCTTATATTTACTTGTGCCTGAAGTGACTCCGCATGGCTTCCGGCTGTGTTGCTTCTGGAGAGTCAGAAAAAGAAAAATACATTAGAGTGGTAGGCTGATAGTGATGCCCCGGATGATGAGGAGAATTAGCGTTATCCAAACGGGGTGTTAATTAAGAGCAAATGATACTCGGGTAATTTCCCACCGCAATGTTGGGCGGGTAACTAAGGAGAGAAAGCGAATTGTCGTTTGCCCGTGTAATACTGCCGAGATGCTCGAACCGGTTCCTCGACGGACGTTTGTCAAAGGAGTTTCGATTATAATCCATAGTTAAGGGTATTTGGGAAATAACACGAAAACTTGACAACGCCAGGAAAGGAGCTGGGGGAGCTCATGAAAAGAAAAGCATTCTTGACGCTCTTTGGAATCTTAATAACTATGGTTCTCTATGCCTCGGCGGGTATGGCGCAAAATTGCGCCGACACCATATACCTTTTCGATACCACGATGGTTGATGTGCGCCAGATTAGGATTCCCGTTTATCTGGGCAACAGTTGCGAAGTGGCCGGTTTCAGCTTCATATTCGTCACCAGCGCTCCGGGGGTGTTGGTGGGGACCGCTGCCGATACCATCGGCTCACGCCTCAATTACGGAGTGATCGATACACAACTTTATTTCCACAATTACGACACCACCATCGTTTGCGACACCTCGTTTATAGATACGACCGTAATCGATACCTTTTGGGTGACGCCGGATTCGTTTTATATCGACACCTTGGAAATACATGATACGTTGGTGGTCTGCGATTCGACCATCACCTGGGACACGCTGGAAGTGAGCGGGCCGCTTTACTGGCAGTATTTTGGCGCCAATCGCGGTACGTATTATCCGGACAGCCTGTTCGTTACCGGCTTGGCGGATTGGCCGGACCCGCCATTGGTCGTGCCCCCCCTCGATTCCGGCTACGGTTTGCTCTTCAATGCTATGTTCGCCTTTCCCGACTCTTTCAACCCGACCTCGACCATCGATACGACGGTGGAAATCCGGATCGATCGGGCGATGATCTCCGACCGCTACGGCCAAGTGCGAAACATTCCCTATTACAATGGTCAGGTCACCATTCATTACACCGGCGTCCGTCGAGGCGACGCCAACTGCAATGGTTCGGTCACCGGCTCGGACGTGACATATCTGGTCGGCTATTTCAAGGGGACTCAGGTTGAACCCTGCGCCCTGCGGGCCGGAGACGCCAATGCAGATGGTCGAATAAACGGTTCAGACGTAACCTATTTGGTCAGATATTTCAAAGGGCTTGGACCGCCACCCCCACCGTAATAGGCGGGCCGACCCTGAATTATAAATGGTTAAACGATTTCCTGATAAAACTTTTGACCTGATTTCCTTGAAGGAGGTGATGTAGTAAGAAAAACCAAGGTACTACGAGAGAGGGGTTGAGGAAAGGGATTTCCTCGCGCTAATTTTCCTGGAGGTTATTTGATCCGACTTCCAATGCGATGTGTAAGGAGTAATTTATGAAAAGACTTTTTGGCTTGTCGCTTTTGGCGATGATTCTCTTAATCGGTTCGGCTTCGGCTCAGGACACCGTGTATGTCTGGTACGGCGGCTCGTTCGACGCCTTCTATAACTGGGACAGCGTCCAGATCGCCGCGGAGAACGCCGATGTCAACATACCGGTTTACATCAAATGTACCGCCGGCGCCTATGTGGCCGATATTCACCTGCCGTTGGGCGTGAACGACATCTATATCAATGCCATTCCGCAGTCGCTCTGCACCTATGGCTATCCGTTCACCGCTTGGGACGACGCTTCGTTCTTGAATGCGTTCGAGACTTCGCCGCCGAACCCGCCCGGCTGGCACAGCCGTTCATTCCTCGGGTTCCATGACACCGGTGGCGGCTCGAACCCGAGACTGTATTTCACCGTCCCGACCAACTGCTTGAACTTTGTGGTTCACACCCTACCTCTGGTTTCGCCGGATACGTTGGGTGATACCATATGCGGCGTGATGCAGAACGGCGTCAGCTCGACTCTGGGCGGACCGGCTGCCGGCGATACCCTGGGTGGTCCCGGCTTCCCGACCGTTACCTATTTCGCCTGCTTCTATTATTCGCCGAACAACCCGCCGACGATCGACGTGACCGGCAGCATCTGCGTTCCCGGCGACAATTGCCTTGAATTCACCGCCACCGATATCGATGGCGATCCTCTGACCATTACCGCTGATTATGGAACGGTCACCATACTTGCCGATTCGGTCAGTGGTGCCGGCGTCCGCTTTGTCCACGGCACCGTCTGCATGGATGTCACCTGCGGCGAGTCCGGCTCTGGCGATGTCACGGTTACTGCTGACGACGGCATCGACACCGCTTCCGATACCGGTCCTTACGAGACGATCGGCGTGATCACGGTCTCCATGCCCGATTCAGTCGGCCTCTGGCCGGGCTATGTCGATTCGTTCCCGGTCACCATGGATGCCGGTGCCTGCTTCTGCATGGGCGGCTTTGAGTTGACGGTTGTTTACGACGCCTCCATCTTCACTATCACCGGCATAACCCGCGGTGCTTTCCTGGCTGGCGCCGAATACTTCTTCGTCAACCACAACATTCATCCGACGCCCTGCCCTGAACTGCCGTTCTCGGGCGCTTTCAACGTCACCATGATCAACGACCTGAACAACCAGGTTCCCGCTCCACCGTTGTGCGGCGTTGAGGATGTTGTTCTGTTCTGGATTCACGTTATGGCCAGACCGGATTTCAGTTATCCCAGCAACTTCTGCGTGCCGATCTGCTTCTACACCTGCTATGCCGATCTCGGCGGCCACAACTTCTGGTGGAATGCCGTAACCAACGAAACCGGTGCCAATGTTTGGAAGACCGAAGGTTGCCAGGACACGATTTCCTCGACTTATCTGCTTGATCTCAATTGCGGCAACCTGAAGATCTACCAGCCCGGCGACGTGGTCATCGGCGATGTCAACCACAACCTGCAGCCGTATGAAGTCGGCGACGTGGTTACTCTTGCCAACTACCTGATCGACCCGGTTGCCAATCCGTTGGATCTGTGGCAGCTGTGGGCCTCCGATATCAACCGCGACGGCCGTCCGGCTACCGTTGCTGACCTGATCATGTTGCTCAACATCGTCAACGGCACCATCACGCCTGGTCCGAAGCTGGCTCCGCTCGATGTTACCGCCACCATCACCTATGCCAACGGTACCGTCAGCGTGACCTCCGACGTGCCAGTGGGCGGCGCTCTGGTGAAGATCAACCACGAGGGTGTTGAGCTTGGCGCTCCTGTTGCCAACGGCATGGACATCAAATACAGCGACGTGAACGGCGTCATGACCGTGTTGGTTTACAACGGCACGATCAACGCTGGCACTCACACCTTGTTCACCGTGCCGGTTAACGGCGAAGGCTCGGTCACACTCGGCGAAGTGTCCGCTTCCGACAATATCGGCCACCTGCTCAATGCCCGTGGCGTTGTCGGCGTGGTGCCGACCGAATTCTCCGTGGCCCAGAACTTCCCGAACCCGTTCAACGCCAAGACCGCCATCAACTTCGCTCTGCCGACAACGGCCAACGTGACGGTCACGATCTACAACGTGGCCGGCCAGGTTGTCGAGACGATCAATGCTGGCGAACTGGCTGCTGGCGAACACTCGGTGACATGGGATGCCACCAACATTTCCAGCGGTGTTTACTTCTATAAGGTAGCCGCTGGCGAATTCTCCGAAACCATGAAGATGACCTTGCTGAAGTAAATTCGGCAAGCGATTCTCCTTCCGGAGAAGCTTGGGTAAGAGAGGCCGATCGCCTCTCTTACCCTATTAATTATAAAGAGATTACGGAATATTGCAAAAGGTATGAAATAGACTGCGACGAAGACGGACTGAACCTGATAATGACGGGCCATAGCCAGCCGCCGATGGAACTTGGACAGGCCGGATCGGTCGCAAAGATTGTATCAAAGATTGTATTGAGATTGAGTATATAATTGAGTATATAAGCGATTAAGATTGTTTGACTTCTTAAGACGAGAGGCGGTTTGCAAAGGAGGTATAGTATTTGCTGGCTTGATAATGGATGAATAATGTTCTGGTTAAAGGGGGATTTGTGAGGAAGACGTATTTAATTGTAGTATTATGCCTGCCTCTTTGTTTTTCCGCTTATGGTCAAGACCTTGATACCTTGTTTGCAAGCTCTATAAGCGCATGGCCGGGCGCGCAGGCGGTTATTTCCATTAACTTAAAAAACGGTAGTTTTCCGATAAGCGGATTGACTTTCGAGCTACAGTCGAGCGATTCGGTTAACCTGACCTTTGCCGCTTTCGACATCGGAAACGATTTTT